>DAOTWI010000210.1:0-14518 GCA_034436075.1 Roseiflexus sp. | reverse complement strand
AAACCGCGCCACCACGCCGTATTTTACTATGGCCGGTTGCCGCCTTGATATTAGTATATTCAGCATAGGGCATCGATGCCCATTCAAAAGGAGAGTGTTGTTCAGGAAGAGTCAGGCTATGCTTGAGGTGGTATGACGAACCAGTTGTTGAATGAACGTGATAGAGCATGCAGCAACCAACAGTACGGGATCTCCTTGGCGTTGTGATTGGCGGCGGCCTGGGTATGCTGGCGCTCGTTGGCGTAAGCCTGTGGATCATCGATATGGAGCGCAAGGCGCATTCGCGCAACCGCCCGCCTGAGGATCGCTGGATCGTGGCCGCCAGTCTTGCGAGTGTCTATGTATTCGTTAGCGTGATCGGCTCCTGGGCGATCGCCTCTGGGGCAGGCACAGCGCTACTGGCGGCGACCGCCGTTCCGCTGGCCGGCATACTGGTTGGCGTCGCAATGTTGCGCAAGTCGTTCACTGGCGCCCGGCGATCCCCGGCGGCTTTCATCTTTGCGGCCTGGCTTCTTCTTGGCGGCATCATCGCAATCATGCTGGCGGTTCAGCGGCTGATAATCGTCCTTGGGGCGCAGCCCTAGCGCGGGGAGACAATCAATGACCATTCTTTATCATATTGTACCGCGTGCTGAATGGGAGGCGGCGCTTGCCTCCGGCAGCGTTACCCCCGTGTCGTTTCATGCGGCGCAGGGCATTTTGCTGGCGCGCGCGGAACAATATCCACACCTTGCCAATGCCCTTTTCAGAGGGCGGCGCGATCTGACGCTGTTGTTTATTGATGAGTCGCGCCTGTCTGGAGCGGTATCCTCAGTGGAGATATCCGGCATTCCGCTTGTGCGGCTTAACGCGCCGCTGCCGTTGCAGGCGGTATTTGAAACGGCGGATGCGCCGGTTGGCGACGATGGGCGTTTTGTTTCGCATCATGAAACCCGCGCCCTGGCGACTCGGAGCGATGATACGCTGCCAGACATTCAGGCGCACGCCCTGGCGATTATGGCCTGGTTTGACCGCCCGTGGTGGGTTGCCGGCGGCTGGGCGATTGATACCTTTCTTGGTATAAAAACCCGCCCGCATGCCGATCTGGAAATCGCTATTCTGGCCGATGATCAGCCGGCGCTCTATCATTATCTCTGTGAGTGGGATCTGCGGGTTGCGGCGCCGGGGGCAGCGTTTGTTCCATGGAATGGGCAGCCGCTGACCGCGCCCTACCATCAAATCTGGGCGCGCCGGAGTGACACGCCCGCTACGACGCCTGAGGCATTTAGCGCCGATCCAACGATGCTCGATATTCTGATTGAGGATCATGCCGGCGCGCAGTGGCAGTATCGCCGCGATCAGCGGATTGCCCGCCCTATCGATGCATTCGGCGCAATCCGCGATGGCGTGCCGTTTGTCCGACCTGAGATTGCGCTCCTGTTCAAATCGAAAGCGCCGCGCTACAAGGATACACGCGATTTCGCGCGCGTTGCGCCATTGCTTGAGCCGCCCGAGCGGGAATGGCTGCGCACGGCGCTGCGAATGGCGCACCCGGCGAGTCCCTGGCTTGCCTTGCTGTAGACTGTGTTATGCGCGTGCTTCGAGATAGGCCAGCGGAACGCTAAGCCGCAGTTCGCCGGCATCTCTGGCGCGATCATTCAGCCGCCCTTCAATATCACGGAAGAGCGATTCCAGCTCTGGCCCTTCAAGCGCGTCGCGCCAGGTCGGCAGGAATGCCAGTGTGATGAACCAGTGACGCAGCATTGCGCTGCCATCGGCAAAGCGCAGTTCCGCCAGTTCCTCCACTGTTCGGATTATTTGGAAGCCCGCCTGTTCAAGCGCCGCCGCCAGCGCCGGTATGGTTGCGCGCTGTTCGATATGCCGCTGCAGCCCGAGGATGAGATGATCGGCGCGCATGGATTCTAGCGCGGCGAATACCACGGCATAGAATTCGCGCATATGTCCCTGAAGGTTGGTCGTCAGCGCGAAGATCGCGCCAGGACGCGCCACGCGGCGGCATTCGGCAAACACGGCGCCAGCGTCGGCGAGATTGTTCACGCCCAGGTTGGAAACAATCAGGTCGATTGATTCATCAGGTAATGGCAGATGCGCCGCATCGCCAGGGATCACGGTGACATTGGCGACATTCCACTGGCGGGCTTTGGCGCGCGCGCGTTCCAACGCCGCTTCCCACAGATCGATGCCATACACATGGCTGCCCGCGCCCAGCCGTTGCGCCAGTTCCAGGAGCGGGAACCCTGCGCCACAACCAATATCCAGCGCGCTGCACCCGCTCCACAACGGTACATGGCGCAGCAATAGCGTGCCTGCATATGCCGACCAGAGCGGCAATTCATCATAGTGCGCGACAAATCCTGGATCATGAATATTGACCTGGCGGTTCAGATATTCACTCATACAGTTGCCTCCAGCAGCGCATGGGGACGCCGCGCCAGCAGCCATGCGCCGAGGCGCTCAATCGCCTGACGCGCTTCGGGAAGCTCTGCGGCCCAGCCATGCCAGACATGCCACATCCCATTCCAGATTTCCAGAACAACCGGTACGTCCGCCTCCTGCGCGGAACACGCCAGGCGTTGGGAATCATCCAGCAGTACTTCATCACCGCCAACCTGAATAAAGAGTGGCGGCAACCCCGCAAGCTGGCCATAGAGCGGCGAGGCGTCGGGATCGCGTGGATTGGCGGAACCAAGATAGAGATGTGCGGCAAGTTGTAACCCTTCCACTGAACAGAGCGGATCGCGCGTGGCGCGCGACGTGAGAGTCGCGCCCGTTAACGCAAGATCAAGCCATGGCGAGAGCAGCGCTGCACCGGCAGGTAGCGCCTGATCAGTATCGCGCAAGCGCAACAAGAGCGCGAGCGCCAGCCCACCGCCCGCCGAGTCGCCGCCAAGAATGATCTGTTCCGGCGCAATGCCCTGCCGGCGCAACCAGGCATACGCATTCATGGCGTCATCAAGCGCCGCGGGAAAGGGATGTTCCGGCGCGAGCCGATAGCCGGGCAGGAATAGCCGCGCCCCACTGGCGCGAGCGATACGCGCGGCGAGATCGCGATGAGTGCGGCATGATCCAGCGAAGAAACCGCCGCCATGCAGCCAGAGCACAATCTGCTGCGGAATGAGCGGCGCGGTGCAGACCCATTCGGCGCGCATGTCTTCAATGGTGATCGGGTTGATGATAACGTCGGTCGGTAATGGCTGTTGCAGCGCGGCATCTTCCCATTCGGCGCGCTGAACCGCGACAGGGATGTGAAGTGTCTCGCGATCATTGACCAGCAAGGCGCGGATACGCTGGCTTTCCAGGCTACACATTGGCTTGCTCCCCACGATTGGCTGTTTTCCCAACGGTCATGATATGTGATCTGTTGCGGGAATACCCTACCCTAATAGTAGGGAGCGGCAGTCAGGAAAAAGAACGTCTTGTCAGCTCAAGGTTACACAACATAACAGAAGTCATAAATAAACCACCTACTACCACTTTCGTCGCCTGACGCCGCAGCCGGTCATTGGTATGCTCAATGCACTGGATTGTTGTACTGAAATAACACGAAGGAGGTCGTTATGAATGTTTCCCGCTCAGAGGGGCTGGGATCTGCCCCAACCCAGCGCCAGGATACCGAGACGCGCCAGTTGCTGGCGTTCTTTGGTCTTACCTTTGGGTGCTCATGGATCGTCTGGTTGAGTCTGGCGGCGGCAGTCAAGGGTTGGTTGCCGGTATCAGTGACTTCCAGCTCAGTCACATTTATCGTCTGGATGATTGCCGGCGCATGGATGCCCACGCTTGCCGCACTGCTGGTAACGGCGCGCGCCGAAGGCAGGGCCGGCGTGCACGACCTATTGAGCCGTCTGGCGCGCTGGCGCGTCAACTGGCGCTGGTATCTTGTAGCGCTGTTCCTGCCCTTCAGCCTGGCCGCACTGGCGTCGATCATTCATGTGGCGCTTGGCGGAGACCCGCCGCCAGGGCCAGCGATGGAGCCGCTGTTTGCGCCGCTGATTGTTCTGCTGGTGAGCCTGCCAATTCATCTGGTGGTTGGCGGCGCGCTGGCTGAGGAGCTTGGCTGGCGCGGCTATGCACTGCCGCGTTTGCAGCGGCGGTTGGGGATGGCGGGCGCTGGCATGGCGCTGGGGCTAATCTGGGGGGTGTGGCACCTGCCAACCTTCCTGATCCCCAACTCCGGCCAGAGTCATCTGCCCTTCGGCGGCTATCTACTGCTCATCGCCGCCTGGAGCCAACTGTTTGTCTGGCTCATCAATCGGGCGCGCGGCAGCGTCCTGATCGCCGTGCTGTTCCATGCCGCAATGAATGCCGCAATCTCAACCGCGCTGCCGGTATTCATGGGCGATGATATCCGCGCCGGCTGGATATTTATCGGGTTGCTCTGGTTGGCCGCGCTGGCGACGATTGTGCTGGCGCGGGCAGATCCGGCGCGCGCGAACCAGAAACAGGAGCTCTACCGATAATTGGCGACTCATGGTCGGGCGTCATTGGTCGCTTGCGGGTCACGCCGGTCACTCGTACAGTACTGCTGCCTGGTTGGACGTCGCGAGACTCATTGACGCTGCGGTCTCAATCCATGACCTGTCGCGCCATCCACTCGCGGAGCATCCGCGCCCGTTCGGTTCGACCAAGGCGTTCGTAGGCCTGTGCTTCGTAGGTGAGCGATAGCACCGGTACGCGCCAGCCATCAAAGGCCACCCAGCAGCGATGTTGCTGCACATCAACCGGCGCTTCCCAACTACCGTCGGGCAGGCGTTTCTGGATGCGGCCCATGATTTCGACGTCCACGCCCTGGATCTGGAGCGCGCCAAAATGCGAGCGAATCGCCGGTGATTCACGGTACGTAACTGGCCGGAAAATATATTCGGCAAAAAGCCGCGCAATTGCATACGCGCCGGCGTCACTCGTCTGGAGGTCGATATCATGAACCGTAACCGGCAGACCATGGAGTGCGAAGCCGCAACTTCCCGTGATCGCCCATGGGATGGCAGCAGGGGTGAGCCGTTCCAGCAGGACGTGCAACACGTATTGATGCTCACAGGGAAGATTCATCATCGTGAAGCCCCATCCGCTCGACCCATGCGGCGCGCCATGCGGGCGCTTCAAATGGGTCGGGCCAATACTCAACCTGGCGCGTAATCAGACCAGCGCGCACCGTTGAGAACGTAATCGCCCGCGCGACGATGACGCCATCAGTCACGGTAACATCGGTGACAACATCGCTGCCCTGGGCGATCATGCGCTGAACAGTGAATTGCCAGCGGCCAGCGGATGGGTAGTGGGTATTGATAGCCGCGAAGTTCGCCGGGCCGCGGATTCGCTCGCCGGATTGCGGCCATTCCAGGGTGAAGTCGGGGGCGAGCAGGCGAGCAGCTGCAGAGAAGTCGTTGATCTGCATGGCCTCCCAGAACGCGGTAACAACCCGTGCGCTTTCCGGGCTTGCGGTATCGCGTGTGTGATCGCGCATGGCGGTATCTCCCATTGGCCCATCAATAGATTAATCACATGTACAAGCCAGTATAGCGCAATACCCAATCATGATGCCCCATCTTTCGGCGGGCGGCATTCCGGTGGGTCGGGAGTACACTCAACAGGTCATCCGCCGGAACCAGCCATTATTCTGCCCAGATTGCGCGATGCTATAACCGAATTATCGATGCATGGTCGAGGAGCATGTTCAGATGACGATCCCTCATATCCATGATTTTGCCGTACCGGCGGAGCTTCAGCATATCCTTGCCATCAGCGCCGAGAAGTTGGCGATTCAGACCGCGCTCCATACCAGCCTCTGGCAACTGGATCAGGCTGACTGGTTGCTGAGCCAGGAAGAGGGCGCATTGACCTTCATTGCGCCCAATGGTATGACGGTCATCTGTACCGCGCAGATTATCGGAACCTATAACACTGAGGATTACACCTGGCTTTGGGCCTGGGATCACCCATCAATTGCCGAGCCGCTGCGCCAATCAGCCCATGCCGTGCGCGCCTATGGCGTTGCGCATGCACTTGCTCAGTTGACGACCCGTAAGCTCATTTGCACCGAGCAGCATGCCTGGGAGTTTACCGCTCTTGCCGCGCATCTGTGCAACGCGCAAGGCGGCTACTGCGGGGCGGCGGGAGCGACGTTAGTGTTTGTTGTGTATGATCATGTTCGCCTGGGCCAGACAAATGTTGACTCCTGACGGTTATTCGCGGCCAGTTCTACGCTACATGATTGAGCTAACCACCGCCACGGGAACATAGCCGCTTGCGGCCAATAGAAGCAACGCCGCGCCACGACGCTGCGCCAGAGGGAGCTTTCGCTTATTTATAGACTCAATCGAACCCAGGAACCATGTTCTATCGCCATCAGTAATGCCCGTTCAATAGTGTTTAGCCCCGTCTCAACATCCTTATATACCGCGGGCGAGATCCACCCACACCAGGAAATCCAGCCATCCGGGCGAATGACCTGCTCGCGACAGAGCCAGCGCCAGTTCAGCGCGATGCTGCGCCGCATGCATGATCTGGTGGGCCAGGATCTGGCGCAATGGGTAGCTTTGAGGTGCGCCGGCAGGGTTAACATATTGAATGGTGCGCTCCAGATCGGCAGGAGCCAGACCTGCCAGGAATTCCTGCGTGCAGTGATCAAGCTGTTCCCACGTCGCCAGAAGTATCATCACATCTGGGTGCTCCGCCGCGGTGCGCGGTGATGGCGGCGTACTCTCCCGCGCGCGCGCCAGCCAGTATGCATGCGCATCCACCAGATGAGTTAACAACCCGCGGATTGTGCCGACGGGATCAAGCCCCTCATCAAGGGCTGCATCATCAAGCTGCCGCGCAGCCGCGAATACTTGCCGATTTGCCCAGTTCGCATGGGCGAATAATTCCCGCAGTAAGCTCAGCTCCATGATGCCAGTTCCTCCGCCAGATCCGCCGCAGTCATCACCCGCACCGGGTGACCTGGCATCATCAGATTCCGCCACATCCAGTTATGGTGCTCAATAATAGCTGCGGCGCTCAGATGAGAACGATCAGCGGTTGTATGTCCGTCGGCTACCACCGTAACATCATAGGCGCGACTGGCGGCGGCGCGTATCGTGGTATCCACGCAGAAATCAGTCGCGCAGCCAACGACCGCCAGTTCGCGCACCTGACGATAGGCGAGCACATCAGCCAACTCCGTTTTGTAGAAGGCATCACACGCGGTTTTGCGAATGATGATATCTTCCGGCAGTCGTTCAAGTGCGGGGAGTAACTCCCATCCAGGCGACCCTGGTTCAAGATCGCCGCCTTTGGCATCATCATGCTGCACAAAGATGATGCTGCCGTGCCGTGCGCGGATTGCGGCGATAACTCTATTCACGCGCTGAAGAACGCCCGTTGAATCATGCCGTGGCGTGGCTGACGTGAACAGTCCAACCTGCATATCAATGACAAGTAATGCAATCATAGAGCAACGCTTTTTGCGTGCGGCATTGTGGCGCGGCAAGCGCCTAAGCCAGCAAAACAGACTCAGCCGCATGTAAACAATCACTACAATAGGCTGATATGCAATCCGACGCACTCTTCAAAAGAAGGGTTGCGACACTATGATGGACTGCTATGCTGATTGTGGTCAGAATATTGAGAATCATCCTGCGTCATCATGACGCGCTGAACCATATCAAGAGGTCAACTGATGATCCATCCTCTGGTCATTCAACCATTTGATCCAATGCATCAGCAGGATGTCAAAACACTCATTCTTGCCGGTCTTGAGGAGCGCTGGGGCCGCCTTGACCCGGAGCGGAATCCCGATCTGAATGATATCGCGGCCAGCTATGCAGAGGGCGATTTTCTGGTAGCGACGCTTCATGGTCGTGTTGTGGGTTGTGGCGCATGGATTCCGCGCGCGCCGGGGATGGGCGAGATTGTGCGCATGTCCGTCGCGACGGACATGCGCCGGCATGGAATTGGGCGCGCTATTCTGCAGCGGCTCCGCGAGCGCGCCTATGCCTCCGGCATCCGCCGGCTTGTGCTTGAGACAACGGCGACCTGGCATGATGCGATTCTGTTTTATCAACGTCATGGGTTTGCTATCACTCATGAGCAGGATGGCGACGTTTATCTTGTGCTATATCTGATGGAAATATCTCAGGGTGCATAGGAGGGCAAATCTAGCGACTGCCCCCGATCAGCCGATAGATCAACATCTCTCGCGATCAGTCAAGCGCCTCCGGTATCAGTATCGCGCCGTGCGGAATGCCATTGAGTGATGGCCCGACCGCGATTGCCGGCTTGTCCATGCCAAAGCGAAAGAGCTGCCATGGAGCAGCGCCAGCGCCCGGTATAAAGGCAAACAGATCGCCGCCAGACCACCCAACCGGCAGCGCGCCTGGCGGGAGCGTGTGGAGCAGCGAACCATCAGGTATAAAGCTCTCGGCTGGCAGTGCAGAGTCATTCGATTCACCGCCGAGCGCCAGACGCCCATCGAGTCCCCAGGCATAACTCGCGCAAGATCCCTCCGGTAACGCTATCTTCCGTTCATCGCGCCAGATCACTCGCTGCCGCGCGCCGTATCTCGCGTTCGTGCAGATAAGCAGTGCGCGCCCATCGGGCGACCATACCAGGCGTTCGACGCCAGGCATGGTTGTGATGGGTTGCGCCTCGGGCTGCCCGGCAGACCAGACCGCCACCTGTTGATCGCCTGTCGCAGTGCCGGCTACAGCGACTCTTCCAGATCCAATAGCAACTGCAAGCGACCCCGGCGCGTGAAATAAAGTCCGCGGCAGCGCGACCGCGCTTAAGGCTACCAGGCTACTTGCAACGCCGCCTGGCTCGATCAGGATGGCCAGGAGTTCGTCATTGATCCATCCCGCCAGTTGAAGCGCATCGGTTGCTGGCATTCCGCCAGGTTGCAGAAGCCATGACATTTCCCCGCCGCGCGTCGGCACAGTTCCAATTCCGCTTTGCAGCCAGCCGGCGCCAGTTCCAAACGAAACAGTACTACCAAAGGAAAGCAATACTTCATCGGGACTCACGGTCGCCTGAAACTCTAGTTCGGGTGAGTTAGTCAGCCGGCGTACCTGGCCCGAATCGACGGCAACGGCGTAGAGATCGACCGTACCTTCATGAGCCGAAGCCACCACTACCTCGCTGGTTACGCCTATCCATGGAAGTTTTTGGTAAGCGCCATTTGTCAGCGCCGTAGGCGCGCCAACAGGCGTGGTCGGCAGCCCGTCAAGCGTCAGGTCCAGTAACCTGCGCGGGTTACTGCCATCAATCGCAACCGCCCAGAGCGCGGCTCGTGAATCGCCTGATGTCAATCCGCCTTTCGCCCAGCCGCGCCCGGTCACGACGGCAATCGTCCGCCCGTTTGGCGCCATACTCCAGGGCAAGTGCTGACCTGGCTCCGTGGGATCGGCCAGTACGGTATGGACGCCCGTCGCCAGATGGATTGCCTCCAGGCTACCCAGATCAGGGCGCTGGAAGATGACTATTCCATTGGGCATGGGCACATCGGCAGTAGGGCCATCAGGCGACGATTCAGGGGTTGGGATGGTCGTGGCAGCGACAGTTGGCGAATCAACAGTAATCGGGGCGCGTGGCGTTGCGCTGGGAAACAGCGGCACGGTAGCCGTGAAACGAACGGAGGGCGAGGCCATGGCTGATGCCGGCGTGACGGGCGGTTGGGGGGACGCCGGCTGAACCGCGCACCCAGTACAAAAGAGCACGATGATTAGAATTCTGCTTGCCTGTAGAAGTGCCTGGCGGGTCATAAGAACATCTCCTTTGTGGGTATTTTGGGCCACTGGCCCATCAAGAATTCTGGTTTCTGATGCGGTGCGGCTTTGCCGCGCCGCATCAGAAACCAAATACGCTACCGATATTCTAGTAACCCCAGCGTCGCGGGCGCATTAGGATCTCTCAACAATGCTCACAATATCCAACAGGCTTTGGCAGCTGTAACCAGCCTCAGAATGGATACCCCTCACCAGAATGCCGGGTATACCGAGCATTGCCGCTCCCTGTATATCCGCTTGCAAGTTATCGCCAATCATCCAGAGAGTGCGTGGCTCGCCAATCGATTCAATAGCCGACTGAAAGGATTGTGGATGTGGCTTCTCATAGCCGCCTGTCGCTGAACAATATATCGCCTCAAAGAAGGATGCCAGGCCCAGATGAGCGATGATATCAGGTAGTTCGGGTACATGATTCGATATGATCCGGTGTCGCCATCCGGCCTGTGTGAGCGTATGCAACGCCGGAATCGCATCATCGAAGAGCTTCCAGCGCACGGGATCGCAGTAGCAGAACCGGATGGCGGCCAAAAGTTCGGGAAGATGAACCGTCTCGATGTTGCATGCCAGAAGTGTTCGTCTGAACACGGGATGAAGCTCGCGCCGCCACTGATCCGCAGTCGTGATATGCGGGTGACGAATAGTTGGGGTATGCCAGGGAAATCCTGTGCGCAGATGCGGCCTAATATCAGCGATAGTCAAAGTATGGCCGGGAATGACGCGATCACATGCCTCAAGCACCGCCGACGACCATAAGCCGGGTCGATAAGCAAGCGTACCATCAAAATCCCATAGCAGAATACGCGCGCATGATATGCTCATACGATCTCCAACATGAGACAGACCTAGACATGTATACAGGTGACATGGACATTGGCATACCCATACAAAGGATAGTCATGGAGTGACTTTCCTTTGTTATCATCAAAGCATGGCCGTGCGCCGGGAGTGGCTTTGAAGCAACGGCGACCTGGCATGATGCGATTCTGTTGTATCAGCGTCATGGGTTTACCATGACCCATGAACAGGATGGTGATGGTTGTTTTGTTCTGGATCTGATGGACATGTCTTGATGATGCTGCCCATTACCCGGTTAATGCCACCGCCGCCGCCGCCGGCCATAATTGCGCGGGAACGGTTGTTTGCGTTGCTTGATCCGCCGGCTCTGCCACTACTGACAGTTATCGCGGCGCCTGCCGGTTATGGCAAGACGACGCTCGTTGCTTCCTGGCTGGCGGAACGCCAACCGGAAGCGGCCTGGCTGACCCTCGACCAGGCGGATGACTCGCTGCTGGCGTTTTGGGCGGCGATCGCGGCGGCGCTCCACGCCCGGCTTGATCTGCCGTTTGATGGCGTATCTCCGCTGGCGGCGCATGCCGATATCGCGCCAGAACTGCGCCGGGCCGCGCTGGTAAATGAGCTGGCTGCATTGCGTGCGCCAGCAACCCTTGTCATTGATGATTATCAGGTCATCAACAACCCTGAGATCCATGAAGAACTGGCGCGTCTGATCGAGCGCCTGCCGCCGACTCTGCATCTTGTCCTGGTGAGCCGCGGGATTCCTCCATTACCATTGGCGCGATTGCGCGCGCGCGGGCGATTACGTGAACTCAACGCACTAGATCTGCGGTTCACTGGCGAAGAGGCGCTGGCCTTTCTTACGGCGGCGGTCGGGCGGGAGCTTACCGCTGATATCACCGCTGCCCTCGCGGAGCGGGCTGGCGGCTGGCCGGCGGGATTACACCTGGCGGCGCTGGCGCTGCGCGCACAGACGCCTGATACGGCTTCCGTGCGTAACTTGCCTGCGCCCGAACTACTGGCCGCCGGCGATCCCTTCATTTTCGCCTATCTTGCCGAGGAAGTGGTCGCGGCCCAGCCCGCGGCATTGCAGGAATTTCTGTTGCGAACTTCCATTCTTGATGCATTCTGCGTGGATCTATGCGCCGCATTACTGCATGTTGCGCCGGAAGCGGCGCTGGAATATTCCGCCGCGGCCTTACTGCATGAGGCCGAACGCGCCCAACTCTTCCTGACGCCGCTTGGAACGGAGCGGCGCTGGTTTCGTTACCACCCGCTGTTTGCCGAAGCGCTGCGCGGCCAGCTCCAGCGCCGTATCCCGGATCGTATCCAACCGCTTCACCGTTGCGCCGCGTCATGGTTCGCAAACCACGATGAACTGACGAGTGCGGTGCGCCACACGCTGGCCGCCGGTGATGTCGTAGACGCCGCCGAGTTACTGGAACAGGCGGGCGGGCGCATGCTCGCCACCGGCCAGGCGCTGGCATGGCTTGGTCTGGTGACCGGCGTTCCTGACGCAGTGCTGCTGGCGCGTCCCCAACTACTGGTCTTCAACGCATGGGCGCTGACGCTGACTGGCGCTGCTGAACGCGCTGAACGCTATCTGCAGATTGTTGAGCGCGGCTTGCCGCGCCTCGACGCGGCCATCCGTATTGAGATAAGATGTCAGATGTCAATGATTCGTGCTCAGCGGGCGGCGCTTATCGGCGATGCGGAAACGGCGATTCGTCTGAGCCGCGAGGCTATCGCTCATGCGCCACCCGAGGGCGAGTTGCGCGTCGCGCTGGCGTATATCCTTGGCAGCATATTGCATATGTGCGGTCGTTCGGGGGAGGCCGCGCGGCTATTGGATGACGCTGCGCCGGCGCTAGTCGAACTGAGCGATCCATCGCTACGGGTGAGCGCCGTGCTTGCGCTTGGCGAAGCCCTGGAGCGTCATGGCTCGTTGCGCCGGGCCGCGGCAGTCTATCAGGATGTTCTTGCGCGCATGGGCGCTAACGTACCGATTATGCGCATTGGCGCACGCCTTGGACTAAGCCGTATCGCAATCAGCCGCTGCCGCTATGGCGAAGCGCGTGATACCGCAACCCTGGCGCTCCACGAGGCTGAACAGGCCAGCCTGAACGATCTTGCGCTCCAGGCCAGACTTGTGCTGCTCACCAGCGCTGTGGCTCAAGGCAATCGCCCTGAACCTGCCGACTGGATGGACTTTGACAAACGGATCGCGGCTGTGACGTTGCCAATGCTGCATACCTACCTGGCGGCTGGGCGGGCGCTGCTGGCCACCTCCATGCGCGACATTCGCACCGCGCGGCGCTGGCTGAGGCAACTCAACGCCTCACAGCATCATTCACCCATTGAGCGTGATATGGTTGATCTTGCTGAAGCGACCCTGCGGCTTGCAACCGGCGATGCTGCCAGCCCGATTATTGAGCGCCTGGAGCGACTTTCCGCCGAGGCGCTGGCGAGTGAACGCGGACGCACCCTGGTTGAAGCGCTGACCTTGCTGGCGCTGGCATATCAACGGAATGGGCAGGGGGATCTGGCGCGGCAGCGGTTACGTCAAGCGCTGGAACTGGCCGCGCCCGAGGGACTCATCCAGCCATTCATTGCAAACGGGCTGGAGCTTCAGTCATTGTTCGTTAGAGTTCTGACCTGTCTCGGCAATGATTCCGTAATGCAGCGTTTTGTCAGCCAGCTGCTGCAACAACTGCCATCAGCGCCCGTGCGCGCGGCGGACTCATTGATAGAGCCGCTAAACCCGCGTGAGATCGAGGTGCTGCGGCTCGCCGCCGCCGGCCAGTCGAATCGCGCCATAGCCGAAGCGCTCTATATTGCCGAAGGTACGGTAAAAAAGCATCTCTCCAACATCTATGGCAAACTTGGCGTCGCCAGCCGTATCCAGGCGCTGGCGCGCGCCCGCGAACACGGCCTGCTTGATGCAGATAGAGAATGAACAATGGATACACCCCACATCGTTAGGCGCGCCCTTGCGCTGGCCGAGTCTCTGTCCTTTGCCCACTCGTCGTGCCGCGAAACAGGGCTGCTGCTCCATACCTTAGCCGCGACGGTCACCAACGGTCGGATCGGCGAAATTGGAACTGGTTGCGGTGTGGGAACAGCATGGATGGCCAGCGCCTTACAGCCTGGGGTTCGTTGTGTAACTATTGATACCAACGCACGGCTGGTTGAAGCCGCTCGTGAGCTATTCACTGACATTCCCGCTGTTCAGGTGATGTATGGCGACTGGCGGCAACTGGAAGCGCATGCACCCTTTCAGTTGCTGTTTGCCGATGGCGGGAATGCCAAGTCTACCGATCCCGACGCTGTGATCAGGTTGCTTGCCATAGGAGGAATGCTTGTACTGGACGATCTCACGCCTGAGGAGTACTGGCCGGAGGAATGGCGCGGGAAACCTGACCTGCTCCGTGAGTACTGGCTCTATCAACCCCGTCTGCGCGCGGTCGAAATTCGGCTTGCGCAGCGCTCGGCGGCGATTCTTGCCGCGCGCGTGGGTTGAAGATTTCCATCGGCCAAACTCATATATGCCGCCTGATGTGCGAATGTCTTACCTGCTGGATACTGCGTCGTCCAATCTGCTCTATGGAGTGCTGCTCGGCCTGTTGTTTGCGACAGCGGCGCGACGTGAATCTGGAACACAGCTAAAACGATGCCAGACGAATGTGTAAGTGAGGAGAAATATGCCTATCCTGGGCGTGATGCCGCTTCAACAGGAAATTGATCTATTCCGCGAAGCTCTCGCGGCGCGAGGCGTCGCCATGACGCGAGCGACGCTGGGGCGGCTTGACGTTGTGCATGTTACAGAACTTGGGCTAACCATCACGCGTGGCGGGCATGGCAAAACGCAGTTCGGCATTCAGACCCAGTATCTGCTGGATCAATCGCCCGATGCCGAGGCTGTGCTTTGTCTGGGCGCGGCGGGGGCGCTTAACCCTGAGCTTGCG
>DAOTWI010000209.1:0-7596 GCA_034436075.1 Roseiflexus sp. | reverse complement strand
CGTCGCATCGCAACGTCGCATCGCAACGTTGCATCGCAACGTCGCATCGCAACGTCGCATCGCAACGTCGCCGTTGCATCGCAACGTCGCATCGCAACGTCGCCGCCGGGACGCGCAGGGTGCAGGTTGCAGGTGGGAACGTTGAAGACAGAAAGGTTGAAAGTGGGAAGGGTGAAGGTTTACAGCACGTGATCGAACCCTGAAGCCCTAACCCTTAACCTCTGACCTCCAGTTCCCGGTTCTCAGTTCTCGGTTCTCAGTTCTCAGTTCCCAGTTCCCGGTTCTCGAACCCGAGGCGACATATGTACCACGATCTCATTATCAGCGGATCAGGCGGTCAGGGCGCCTTATTTGCCGGGCAGGCGCTGGCGTATGCCGCGATGGACGCCGGGTTCCAGGTAACCTGGATGCCGTCGTATGGTCCTGAGATGCGCGGGGGAACGGCGCACTGCACGGTGATCGTATCCGATGCGCCGATTGGCGCGCCGCTAGTACGCAACCCGCAGACGGTCATTGCGCTCAATCGCCCGTCGCTCGACAAATACGAGCCGCTGGTCGCAACCGGCGGTCTGCTGATCTACAACAGCTCGCTCGCCGGGCGCGAACCGGCGCGCCCCGACATCACGCTGGTCGCCGTGCCGGGCAACGAACTGGCGCGTGAGATCGGCGACGAGCGCGTGCTCAACATGGTGATGCTGGGGGCGTTCCTGCGTCTGCGACCGATCCTGTCGCTCGAAGAGGTCTGCCGGGCGCTGGAACGTCATATGGCGAAGCGCCGCCACGAACTGCTGACGCTGAACCTTACGGCGCTCCAGCGCGGCTTTAGCGCGCCAGCCGTTCCCGTACCGCTCTGATGATCGTTTCTGGCGATGGGAAGCCGCCGTCGCGGTACATCGAGTGGACCAGTTCGCCATCCACGGCGACGTCGAAGGCGCCATCCTGCCAGGGAATGATCTCGATGCTGGCGATGTCGTAGTGGAAGGCGTCCATCAGCGCCGAAACGAGTTCCAGCGTCTGCGGCTCATACCCGCACGACGCGCAATAAACGATTTTGATTTTAGGCGGATGCCGTCCGCTGTCGATGTCCATGCCTACGCCTCCTGGCGAGTTGCCAGCCACGGGCTGAGCAGTTCCCGCAGTTCGCGTACTACCTCGCGGTCAGCAAGCAGGCGGGTTTCGGCGCGAAACGCGGCGAACGCCTGCATCAACCGCGTGCGTGTGGCATCGGGCAGCAGCGCAATCGATGTTCCCGGCGCCACATCAGCGAATGCTGGATCGGTTGCGTAGAGGTTTGCCAGCATCTTCTCCTGCATTTCCGTGATGATCGCGGGACGCTCGATCCAGTGCCCGATCGGGCGGAATTGCTGGTCGAAGAAGGCAAAGACCGGGATCGAGCGGTGAACGCCCTGGTTCAGGTACTGATCCATCAGGTCGGGATTCTGGTCGCGCAGAAAGATGCGCAGGTCGAGTTTTCCGCTCTCCGCGGCGATTCGCCCCAGGATCGGAACATTGGCAATCGCGTCGCCGCACCAGTCCTCGGTGATCACCAGCACGTGCAGCGGTTCGGGCAGGCTGGCGAAGAACTCAATATCATCGGTCGATAGCTCAACACTGCGCTCATTCTCTTCGAGACGCTCGCGGTTGCGGGTCATCTGCGCTTTGTACTCGTCGTAGGTCATACCCTGCTCGAAACGTTCACGCATGACAGTCATAGATTGCTGGTTCTCCTTTGCTTACTGTCGGTTTCGTGTGAGAAACAAAGCATACATCGAGACGGCATACCCGGAGAGGGTATGCCACCTCTCCCATTTCAGTACGAACACCTTTCGTGAAGGGATGGCTATGGCGTCGCGCCGTCCACGCGCACGGCAGCGCCGGCTTCGGCGCTGCGGTAGATCGCATCCACGATCTCGGTGACTTGCAACGCCTGGTATGCCTGTGAGACCGGTTGCCGCCCTTCGAGGATGGCGCCGATGAAATCGGCGGTCTGCACATCACCGGGATTGTCGCGCTCACCTGGCATCCAGTCGGGTTTCCAGCTGACGAGCATATCGAGGTGCGCCTTGTTGACCTTGAGCGGAAAGACTTCCAGCCCGGCAGCAGTTCCCGAAAGCGACACATTCTCGTAGCTCTCAGGGATGTTCAGCGCCCAGGAGCATTCGAGGAGCATGCTCGCGCCATTGGCGAAGCGGATGAACGCCGCCGCCTGATCCTCGACGGTGAACTCGCGGTAGTTCCACTGCCCCCAGGGGTTGACGTTCGGCGCCTTGCCAAGGTGTTGCGAGATGCTGGCGCAGACCTCGACCGGCTGCGGGTTGCCCATCAACCAGAGCGCGGTGTCGAGCAGGTGGACGCCGAAATCGATCATGGCGCCGCCGCCCTGGATATGCTTCTGCACGAATGTGCCCCAAGATGGCACGCCGCGACGGCGGAGGGCGTACACCCGCGCCATATACACATTGCCCAGTTCGCCCGAATCGACAACGCGGCGAGCGGCGCGCACCGGCGCCATATGGCGGTAGTGGAAAGCAATGCTCAGGATTTTGCCGCTGCGTTCGGCGGCAGCGACCATGGCGCGCGCTTCGACCGGATCGAGCGCCATGGGTTTTTCACAGAGCACGTGCAACCCGGCGTCGAGCGCGGCGATGGATGCCGGGGCGTGAAACTTGTTCGGCGTGCAGATCACTGCTGCGTCGAGCTTCTCCTTCTCGAACATCTCGCGGTAGTCGGTGTACACGCCGGGAATCTCATACTCCTGTGCGGCTGATTCCGCCAGATCGGCGACGACGTCGGAGATTGCGGCGAGACGGACATTGGGATGCTTTTTGAAGCATGGCAGATGGCGCCCGCGAGCAATGTTGCCAGCGCCGACGATCCCGACGTTGATGATGGTTGAGGTGGTCATGATGAACTGGAACTCCGTACACAACGTTGTTTGCGGATATCAGGATTGAAGCGAGTCGAGGCGCACCTGCCGTCCGGTCGCTGCCGACCGACTCGCCGCTTCCATGAGCATGGTCAGGGCGAGCGCCGCCTGAACGTTGGCGGTATGGCGCGCGCCGCGCTGGATGTGGTCCACCCATTGGACGAATGGCAGCGGCGATGATTCCGGGATCTCCTGTTCGACCCAACCATCGACGCCGCGCACGCGCAGCGCCGGCCGGGGCGCCTGGAAGATCAGGCTGGTGCGCGTGCCATGCACCTCGATGGTGAATGGCGATGCGGGCGTGACAAATCCCGCCTCGACGACTGCAAGCGCGCCGTTGGCGTAGCCGAGCGTCACGACCGCATTATCTTCCACGGCGCGCCCGGTGACGTACCCGTAGTGGGCGTTGACCGTTTCTGGCAAGCCGAGGAAATGATGCGCCAGGTACATCGGGTGGCACCCCAGGTCGATCATCGCGCCGCCGCGGCACTGGTCGGAGTCGTAAAAGTGGGGCGGCAGCCAGCCGTTGGGATTCTGTTCGGTGCGCAGGGCGCCATTGTGCGCCAGGCGGGTGCGCACCAGTGTCGGTTCACCGAGCGCGCCCTGAGCGATCAGGCTGGCAATCGCCGCCGTGTACCCTTCCGAGAGGCGCGGCAATGAGACGGTCAGCGTCACATTCGCCTGATCGGCGGCGGCGACGATCTGATTGGCTTCGGCGAGGGTCGGCGCGAGCACCTTTTCGGTGAAGATATGCTTGCCGGCGCGCGCCGCTGCCACCATCACCTCGCGGTGCATGGAGGTTGGCGCATCAACGATCACCGCATCGATCTCCGGCGACGCCAGGAGGTCGTCGAGTGACTCGTAGAAGGGTACGCCCAGTTTTTCGGCGGCGGCGGCGCCGCGCGTGGGCAATTCGTCCCACACGGCGCTGATCGTCACATCAGGGTGATTCTGCGCCTGGCGCGTGTAGTCCCAGGCATGGACGTGCCAGTAACTGAGCATAGCGACACGGATCATGGTCGCGTGCGTCCTTTCTTGTAAGTCGCAGGATCGTGCGGGGCAGAGGAGCAGACT
Source organism: Roseiflexus sp. (assembly GCA_034436075.1). Lineage (GTDB taxonomy): Bacteria > Chloroflexota > Chloroflexia > Chloroflexales > Roseiflexaceae > Roseiflexus. The sequence goes on along the minus strand of DAOTWI010000209.1, from coordinate 3,596 downwards.
CCCAGGGCGATGCTGTATCTCCGCGCGAACCAGAACGAGTGCGTATCGCCCGCTGCGATTATACCACCGGTAGCAGCGGTGAACGCAGCGCCCGTTGTCAATTCAGAGGAGTGACCCGGTCGCCTTACGGACGAGCCGCGTCACGGCGCTGTTTTGCCTTCGGTAGAGGAGCAGCGGAAAGCATCGCAGAGGCGGGCGTTTGGTGGTATGATACTTATCAGACCGTACTTATCCTGCGAACCAGCCGCTTCTTATGATCTCCGCATCTGGGGACTAGCGTTGGGTATCAATAGCGTGCGGGCATGCGTATTGGCATGTTTCCCATGTCACGACTCCCGCCCCGCATTGCGCAATGTTGCGAAGACCACGACTATGCCGGACGAATCGCCAGTGTTGACGATCTGGTTGCTTGGCGCGCCACAGGTGGCGCGCGGACGAACGGCGCTGGAACTGCCGCACCAGAAATCGCAGGCGCTGCTCTATTATCTGGCTGCAAGCCAGAAAGCGTACACCCGTGATCATCTGGCGGCGCTGCTGTGGGGTGATGTGTCACTGAACGATGCGCGACACTCGCTCCGTTCGGCGCTCTACAAACTCAGGCAGGCGCTGCGCGCGCTTGATGCCGACTCGGCGCTGCGCACCGAAGGCGACCGCCTGATGCTGGATCACCGGTATGTCGAATGCGACCTCATTCGTTTTCAGCAGTTGATCGCAACGGGCGCCGAAATGGATCTGCGCGCCGCCGTTGGTCTGATCCGCGGATCGTTTCTGCAAGATTTTAGCGTTGCCGACTCGGTTCTGTTTGATGAGTTCATTCAGCAGCAGGACGCCTGGCTGACTCGCCAGCATCGCCTGGCGCTGGAACGTCTCGCAGCATTCGCCGAGCAACGCGGGGATTGGGATCAGACCATCGGTTACCTGGAAGAGTTGACGCGCCTTGATCCGCTCGACGAACTGGCGCATCAGCGACTGATGGCGGCGTATGTGCGCAGCGGCGCACCCGGACTTGCCCAACGCCACTACCAGCAGGTCGAACGGACGCTGAACCGGGAACTGGGCATTGCGCCGGCGCACGAAACCCGCGCTGCCCTGCGCACGGCCTTTGAGCGGCGCGGCGTTGACATTGCCGCGAAAAAGCCGCAAACACCGTTTGTCGGGTCACGCCCGACGATGCTGCCGTTTGTCGGGCGTTCGGCGTTGCTGTCGCAATTGCTGGAGATCGGCGGTCTCGTGGTGCAGGGACGCGGTCGGGCGGTGTTGATCGAAGGAGAGATCGGGATCGGGAAGAGCCGCCTGGTCGATGAGTTGCTTGCCCGGATCACAGTGATGCCCGCCAGCCGGATGTGGCAGATCTTCCGGGGGCGCTGCTCGCCGTTCGATAGCATTCTGGCGTATAGCGCATTTCGTGAAGCGTTCGGGCATATGCTCCCAGACCAGATGACGTCGCTCGAAGGGGTCGAGCAGGCCGGCGCCACGGCATCGGATCGGTTTGCCGAAGATGTGCTGCATATGCTGACACTCATGAGCCAGCAGGGTCCGATTGCACTGGCGATTGACGATCTTCATGCCGCCGACCAGCGCACGATCCGGCTGTTTGGCTATCTTGCGTTTCACCTGCATCGTCTGCCGCTGTTGCTGATCGGAACCATTCAGCATCCCGGCGATGCGTTGCTGAAAGAGATCGCCGTAGTGGGGAGGCGTCGCGGCGATCTCGATCATATTCGCATCCCGGCGTTGTCGCTCGACGCGGTGCGGGAGATTCTTGCCTGCCTCAAGGCGCCTGAAACGGCGATCAAATCGCTGGCGCCGTGGCTGATGGCGCGTTCCGCTGGCAATCCGTTCATTATTGAAGCGTTGATCGCGCAACTTCAGACGGAGCGGTTGCTTGTGCCAGACAAAGGAGACATGCATTTCGACAATGCCCGCTGGATTCGATGGCGTACAGAGGCGGCGCTGCCCGAACGCACGCACGATCTGGTTCTGTTGCGCCTGAATGGATTGAGCCCGCATGCGCGGCAGGTCGTCAATGTGCTGGCGGTTGCTGGCGGGCGTTTGCCGTTGGAGGTGATGGCGCTTGCGCTGGAATGGGATATGCATCAGGTGCATCAGGTCATCGACGCGCTGATTGTTGATCGTCTGGCGCTCGAACAGGGAGATGCGGTCGCACTGGCGCACGATGTGCTGCGCGAAGTGGCGTTGCATCACCTGAACCGGTTTGCCCAGCGCTGCCTGCATCGCCGGCTGGCAGTGGCATGGGAGCAGTACGGGTCCACCGAGTTTGATGGGGTCGAGCCTGTCGCGCGCCATGCAGTCGCTGGCGGCGACGTCGAGCGGGCGCACCGGTATGGCCTGGCGTTGCTCAATGATCTGCCGTATGCCTTTGCCGGCGCCGGGACGGTTGCTTTTTTGCAGCGCCTGGAGGCGCTGGTGCGCGAGAGCGCGTCGCTGGACGATCAACGGCGTCTGGCGCATGCGCTCGGGCAGGCGCACCGTGCGCTCGGCAATATCGAACAGGCGTATGTCTGGCACCAGCGCCAGATTGATCTGGCGCGACGCGCGGGGGATATCGAGGCGCAGGGGATCGGGTGTTTCGAGCTGGCTGAGGCGGCGCTAATCCTCAACGATTACGAGGCGGTGATTGCGGCTGCCGAAGAGGGATTGGCGCAGATTGCGCTGATCGATACACCGCAGCGCCATACCATGCAGGGGCGCGGGTACCGCCTGATCGGCGCGTCACGCGCCATGGAAGGGAGCGATCTGGCAGCAGCAGAGCAACATCTGCGCGCTGCCATCGAAGCGCACGATCAATCTGGTGATCGCGCCAATTTATGCCTGGCGCTGTTCGAGTTGGGGAATGTGCTGGCGCAGCAGGGGAGCATTCATCAGGCGCTGGATCTCTACCGCCGGGCGGAAGCCGTGATCGATGACGGGCGCACGCCGTTCTTGCAGGCGCTCGCCGCCAACAATTTCGCTTATCACAGTCTGCTGGTCGGGCGTCTCGATGACGCGCGGGAGGCGCTTGATCGAGGGCGCACGATTGCGGAGCACCACGGGCTGTTGTCTGTTCTGCTGCACCTTTTCAGCACCGAAAGCGAAATCTGTCTGTATGTTGGCGACTGGGATCATGCCGAAGCAGCCAGTCGTCAGGGTCTGGCGATTGCCGACAGTCTGGGCAACTTCGAACGCCGGGCTGCGTATCAGGCGACGCTGGCGCTGATCACGGCAAAATACGGACAGATCGATAGCGCACGCGCGCAACTCGAAGCGGCGTTGCAAACCATTGCCAGACGCACCTACTGGCATCTGCGCATTCGCCTGCTGCTCTGGCTTGCCGAACTTGCGCTCGAGCAGGGATCGGAGGGCGCTGACGCCTATCTCGATACGGCGCTGGCGCTGGCGCGCTCCCAGCGTCGCAGGTTGCTGCTGTTGCACGCTGAACGTCTGTATGCGCTGCATGTGGCGCGGTACGACAGGACTGCGGCGCAGGCGCGCCTGATCGAGTTGATCGATCAGGCTGCTGCGCTCGATAGTGCGCTCGAAGTTGCGCGCACCCGCGCGGCGCTGGCGCGCGTCATCCTTCAGCAAACCCCGCATTC
>DAOTWI010000208.1:0-2719 GCA_034436075.1 Roseiflexus sp. | reverse complement strand
CTGGCGGCATCGTCGCCAGCGCCTGCGCGATGAACGCCTCAGCGCGAGCGCGCTGCGATGCCGCCACCGAGTCGGACCCATCGAGCAGGAAGATCGTTGTTGTAGTATCGGGAGGCTGAGCCAGTTGCGCCCCGGCAAGCGCGCCGATCAGCGCCAGCACGACGACAGTGCGCAGAACGAGGCTGGACCATCGCCGCCACGCGGCAATGCGCGCCGGAGCAAGGAGTGCGGCGCTCCAGAGGAACAGCAGAATGAACACGAGCCAGAGGGCATCGGGGAAGACAAACGATATGCCCATACTACGCCGGACGGCGACGCGCCGCGAGCGCAAGGCGGAGGCGCTGTCGCAGGTATGCCAGACTGCTCCGCTGATACACCAGCCATTCGATGACCACAATCAGGATTGCCGCAGCTGCCAGCCAGCGCCAGATTTCCTGTCGCCCCACCTGTTCGCGGAGCACCGCCTGTTGCAACCCACTGACCTGCGGCACGCGCAATTCGCTCGCTGGCGCAATGCGCGACTCCTCCGGCGTAAACAGATTGATGGCGAAACGCCGCTGCTCGACCGCCTGATTGCCGCGCACCTGCTCGATGAGATACGGTCCGAGCGCGTCAGTAGCGGCATAGATTGCCTGCCCGCCCTGAATCTGCGCCGCATCAACGCGCCCATCCGGTCGCACGACGCGCACTGCGGTCGTAGCAGGATCGACCGCCACCACCAGCGGTTGTCCCGGAGCGATCTGCGACGCCTCCAATCCGCTCCCTGGCGCCAGATACCCGATGATATTCGAGATCAGCAGCGGAAATGCAACCTGGAGCGGCAGATCAGAGTCTTGCAGCGCAAACGCGAGCACGACAATCCGGCGCCCTTCGCGTTCTCCTGCCAGCAACATCGGGCTGCCATCTCCTTCGACCAGCGCGCGCGCCCATATGCCCGTCTCGAGGCGCATCGCGCGCAGCACATTCACCTCGCTCACGCTGACATTCCGCAACAGCGGCGGCGCCTGTCCTTCGAGGACAATCGGCGCCGGGCGCAGGAGCGGAAAATCGACCATGCCAGTGACGGAAAAGAGGGCGGTTGAGCGCATTGGTGCGATAAACAACAGATTGCCGGTCGGCAGCGTTTCCGGCACGACGCGGTCGAAGATGGTGATCGGCGGCGCCGCGTCGCCAGAAACGGTGGGAGTTGTCGTTTTCGTGGCGGTAATGCCGGGCAACAGCGCAAGCGCCGTTTCGAGGAAGCGATTGCCGGGACCGACAATGCGCACCTCGACGCCTGCGCCTGCCGGACTCACCGCCCACGCACGATCATCAGACGGCAGAAAATCGTCATTGGGCGCCGGACTGAGACGCGCCTCCGCCACACGCACCTGCGCCGGAACATCGACGATCACGGTCTGAACCGCATCTGCGGCGCCGTCGGGTCCGAAGTTGAGGTCATACGCATTGAAGAGCGCGCCATCGAGGTAGAGGTCGAGCCGCCGCGAGACCGGCGCCGCACCATAACTGGTCGCCTGAACAAACAGCGTCTGCCCGGCGGGACCCGATTGCAGCGCCATCGCACTCACCGCGACATTCTCGGCGCGCTGCCCGACAGGAAAATAGCGCACAGTCGCCGGCACGCGAAGATCGGCGGGGACTTCGACGTTGCCATCGGAGATAATGGCGACCTCGCTATCCGGCTCGCGCGCTGCGAGGGCTGAAGCGAGCGCCAGCGCCTGCGACAGATCGCTGCGACCGCCGGCGTTGAGCGTCACCGAACGGATCGCATCGTACATCTGGCGGCGATCCGTGGTTGAAGCGGCAAGCACATCCATCTGGCCGCCGATAGCGATAATCGTCGCGCGCCCGCCTTCCGGCAACTGGTTAACCAGCGTCTCCGCCTGGCGCCGCGCCGCTTCGAGCCGCGAAGGAGGAACATCCGTCGCCGCCATGCTTGCCGAGCGGTCGATGATGATGATCAGATTGCGCCCGCTGATGCCAGTCGTGAGGAAAAACGGTCGCGCCAGCGCGATTGCCAGCAGCAGGAGAAGCAACAATTGCAGGAAGAGCAGCCAATTGCGCCGCAGGCGCTGCCATGGCGCATTCGCCTCCACATCGCGCACCATGCGTTGCCAGAGGAAGGTCGAGGAGACGCGCCGTTCCTCGCGGCGAAGTTTCAACAGATACATCGCCACGATCAGCGGACCCACAATCAGCGTACTGAGCAACGCCAGCGGCGTCAGCAACGACATACAGCACCTGTTTTCACCGAAGGACCCCGCGCTGGCGCAGCATCGTCAGAATGAACTCCTCGACCGGCTGCGCCGTATCGACCTGCACATACGTGATGCTGCGACCGTGGCAGAAGCGTTCGATGGCTTCCTGCCATTCACGCAGATGTTCCTGGTACCGTTGCAACGTCTCCAGATCAGCGGTGATCTCGACCGCCTCGCCGGTCTCAGCGTCCAGCAGGCGGAAATCGCCGTCGAGTTGCGGGCGCAGTTCCTGCGGCGCCAGAATGTGGAGCAGGGTAATCTCGAACGGGCGTGATCCAAGCGCGCGGAGGGCGTCTTCCCAGCGCGGATCGAGGAGATCGGAACAGAGTATGAGCGGACCGGGATTGATTGCCGTGCGCGCATACCGTTTGCAGGCATCGACCAGGTCGCCGGCGCCGCCGGGCTGAAGTTTCTGAAGGAACGCAAAGAGCGGCAGCGCGCCCGCCTTGCCGCGCACCCCG
>DAOTWI010000207.1:0-5993 GCA_034436075.1 Roseiflexus sp. | reverse complement strand
AGTGCCACCTGCCCGCGTGCAGCGGGTAACCTTCCCACCTTCAACCTTCAACCTCCCCTCGCCTCTCGCCCCTCACTTCACTCCTGGTATAATACTTTTGCCCCACCTACAGAGAGGAGGATGCGCTATGACCTACGACAATATCCTTGTGGCTGTCGAAGGTCCGCTGACGATTATCACGATCAACCGCGAACGTGTGCGCAATGCGCTCAACCAGGCGACCATCGCCGAAATCCACACCGCATTGCGCGCCTTTGAGATCGACGCATCGCAGCGTGTCGCCATCATTACCGGCGCTGGCGACCGCGCATTCGCCGCTGGCGCCGACATCACCGAACTCCAGGTTCTGCCAGGCGCCGACGCTGCGCGACGGTTCAGCGAAGCCGCGCATGACCTCGGGCTGTTCATGCGCCAGATGACCAGGCCGATCATCGCGGCAATTAATGGGTACGCGCTTGGCGGCGGGCTGGAACTGGCGTTGAGTTGCGATATGCGCATCGCCGCCGAAACCGCCATGTTCGGTCAACCGGAGATCAATCTGGGCATCATCCCCGGCTGGGGCGGCACGCAGCGCCTGCCGCGCCTGATCGGACCGTCGGCGGCGCGCCTGCTCTGCATGACCGGCGACATGATCCCGGCGGAAGAGGCGCTGCGCCTCGGTCTGGTCGAGCGCGTCGTACCAACGTCATCGTTGATGGACGAGGCGCGCGCACTGGCGATGAAGATCGCCGCGAAAGCGCCGCTGGCGATTGCCGCCATCAAGCAGGCGATCAATCGCGGGTTGGATATGCCATTGGCGGAAGGGTGCATGTACGAAGCCGCGCTCTTTGGCGCCGTTGCAGCCACCGACGACGCGAAAGAAGGGACGACCGCGTTCCTCGAGAAACGCCAGCCGACGTGGAAAGGACAATAGACGCGCGATGGATCGCAGAAGAGACGTTGCACCGCAACGTCTCCGGCACACACGCGGCATAATGCGTGACGGATGAAGAGAAGAGAGGAGTGCATGGAACTCGAGATCGCCCGCAGCGCCAGCGTCGCTGCCACCGATGATCGCCGTGAACAGGTTGGCTGGTATTTCTACGACTGGGCGAACTCCGCCTTTTCTACCACAGTTGTGACCGTTTTCCTCGGTCCGTACCTGACATCGGTAACGCGGAACGCCGCTGACGCCGCAGGATTTGTCTACCCGCTGGGCATTCCGGTCGCTGCGGGCGCATTCTTCCCCTATATGGTCTCGCTTTCGGTGTTGCTCCAGGTGCTCTTTCTGCCAATCCTCGGCGCGATTGCCGACTATACCCATCTAAAGAAGCACCTTCTGGGCGTATTTGCGTATACTGGTGCTATCGCCACGATGCTGCTCTATTTTCTCGATGGCGGCAATTACCTCTTCGGCGGAGTGCTGTTTCTGATCGCCAACCTGAGTTTTGGCGCGTCGATTGTGTTCTACAACGCCTTCCTGCCGGAGATCGCCAGCCCCGACCGGCGCGATGCCGTGTCATCACAGGGATGGGCGCTCGGCTACCTCGGCGGCGGGTTATTGCTCGTCGCCAACCTGCTGCTGTTCCAGAACGCCGAGTCGTTTGGCGTCTCTTCCAATCACGCTGTGCAGATCAGCCTTGCCTCGGCTGGCATGTGGTGGGCGATCTTCACGATCATCCCGCTGCTGGCGCTGCGCCGGCGCGATCCGATTAAGCGGATTCCGCCGGGTGAGCATTACGTGACCATCGGCTTCAAGCAGTTGTGGGAAACGCTGCGCAAGGCGCGTCACTACCCGCAGACGCTCCTGTTCCTCGGCGCTTATCTGCTCTATAATGACGGCATTCAGACGGTGATCGCCCTGGCGTCGCAGTTTGGCGCCGAAGAATTGAAACTGGAGCAATCCACACTGATTTCTGCTATCCTGATGGTGCAGTTCGTCGCCTTTGTCGGCGCGCTCGCTTTTGGACGCATTGCCGGATGGATTGGCGCCACCCGCGCTATCCTGGTGAGCCTGGTGATCTGGACGAGTGTGATCTTTGCGGCGTATGGCTGGGTGCAGCCCGGCAGCCCGACACAGTTCTACATTCTGGCGGCGGCGATTGCCATTGTGCTGGGCGGCAGCCAGGCGATCAGCCGGTCGCTCTTTTCGCAGATGATCCCGCCGGGGCAGGAGTCGGAGTACTTCAGCCTGTACGAAGTCAGCGAACGCGGCACCAGCTGGCTCGGACCGCTCGTTTTCGGGCTGGCGCTCCAGTTCACCGGCAGCTACCGCGTAGCGATCCTGCTGCTGCTCGTCTTCTTCATCGCCGGGATCGCGCTGCTGCTGCGCGTCGACGCGCGCCGCGCCATTCTCGAAGCCGGGAACGTCCCGCCTGCCAAAGTCTGAGGGACGCGCCATTGCAGAGGGATAAACGTGGGAAGGTGACAGGTTGAAAGTGGGAACGTTGCACGTTACACGTTGAACGTTGAATGTTGAACGTTGCCAGGGAAGACGGAAAGGCGGCAGGTGGGAAGGCGCGAAGATGCGAAAGTGGAAAGTGATCCCCGCTCCCTGCTCCCTACTCCCTATTCCCTACCCTGTTCCTGGTTCTCAGTTCTTGGTTCTTGGTTCTTCAGGAGAAACGACGATGGACTTTACCGCTAACTACGACATGTTCCTGACCGAGGAACACCAGATTCTGCGCCGCACGGTGCGCGAATTCGCCGAAAAGGAGGTCGCACCCTTCATTCGCGAGTGGGACCGCAGCGGCGCGGCGATGGAGGGACCGGAGACCCGCCCGCATATTCGACCCATCCTGAAACGCATGGGCGAATTGGGGCTGCTCGGCATCTGCCTGCCAGCGCGGCTCGGCGGCGCCGGAATGGACTACCTGGCGCTGGCAGTTGTATGCGAGGAACTGGAGCGAGTCGACAGTTTCCTGCGCGTGGTGATGAGCGTCCACACCGGGTTGAACTCGCTGACGCTGTTCCAGTGGGGAACGGAAGAACAACAGCAGAAATACCTGGTTCCACAGGCGAAGGGCGAGAAGATCGCCGGTTACTGCCTGACCGAACCGAATAGCGGCACTGATGCGGGCGCGATGCTCGCCACGGCGCGGCGCGACGGCGACTCCTACATCCTGAACGGCGAGAAGACCTGGATCAGCCTGGCAGACATCGCCGACCACTTCCTGGTTTTCGCCAAAACCGACCCATCGAAAGGAAACCGGGGCATCTCCTGTTTCATCGTCGAGCGCACCATGCCCGGCGTCAGCAGCCTCCCGATCCACGGCAAACTCGGCGTGCGCGCTGGCAATACCGGTTCGGTCATCCTGGAAGACGTGCGTGTGCCGGTCGCCAACCGGCTTGGTGAAGAGGGCGAAGGGTTCAAGATCGCCATGACCGCACTCGACAATGGGCGCTACACCGTCGCCGCCGGAGCGACCGGTCTGATTCAGGCGAGCCTGGAAGCCAGCATACGCTACGCCAGAGAACGCCAGACGTTTGGCTCGCCAATCGCCGAACATCAATTGGTCAAGCGCATGATCAGCCATATGGTGCGCAAACTCGACACCAGCCGCCTGCTGGTCTACCGCGCCGGCTGGATGAAGAATCAGGGACGCCGCAACACCCGCGAAACGACCCTCGCCAAGTGGCACGCGACCGTCAGCAGTTTCGAGGCGGCCGACGATGCGATTCAGATCCACGGCGCCTATGGCTACAGCGACGAATATCCGGTCGAACGCTACCTGCGCAATGCGCGCGGCGCCATCATCTACGAAGGCACCCGCGAATTGCAGGAACTGCTCCAGGCGGATTTCGCGCTCGGCTACCGCGAAAATAAGCCGCTGCGCCGCGAGTTGCCGGCGTATGACCCGGATGAATGGGCATGATGAACATCATGTTATAATGCACTGTGTCACCACGTACGCCAATGAGCGCACAATGGGATAAGCAGGGGAAGCAGCATTGATGCGAAGCCGCTGACGAGCAGCGGCGCAAGAGGGAGGCGCTATGCACATCGTCGTCTGCATGAAACAGGTTCCGCGCGACAATTCGGTCAAAATCAACGCGGATCTGACAATCAACGCCGATGGGATCGAGCAGATCATGAACCTCTTCGATGAGTATGCCGTCGAAGAGGCGCTGCAATGGAACGAAAAACTGGGCGGCAAAGTCACTATTCTCTCGATTGGTCCAGAAGAGTGGAAGGAACAGATTCGTCGCGCGCTCGCCATGGGCGCCACCGACTCGCTGTTGTTGAGCGACCCGGCGTTCACCAACCTCGACACCTTCGGCGCTGCGCGGGTTGCCGCCGCCGCCATCAAAAAACTCGGCGACGTCGATCTGGTGCTGTGCGGGCGCAACTCGACCGATGACGAAACCGGGGCGTTCGCGCCGGCGCTGGCGCGGTTGCTTGGCTGGACGCAACTGACCTACGTGGGGAAGGTTGTCGCGCTCGAAAGCGGCAAAATCGTCGCCGAACGCCATCTCGAAGAAGTGGTCGAAACAGTCGAAGCCAGCCTGCCGGCGGTTGCGACGGTCGTCAAAGGCATCAATGAACCGCGCTACCCGTCGTTGCTGCGCATCCGCAAAGTCGCCAAGGTCGAGATTCCGACCTGGTCGGCGGCGGATCTCGGTCTCAGCGCCGCGGATCTGACCCCCGCACTGAACCTGGTCAACCGCGTACCGCCGCCGCCGCGCCCGAAGGGCGAGGTCATCGAAGGGAAAGACGCCGCCGAGAAGGTTGCCAGACTGGTCGATAAGTTGATGGAAGCGCAGGTTATCTGACAGGAGAACATCCATGGCGAATGAGATCTGGGTTTTCATTGAACGAACCGCCCATGGCGATATGGCCGGGGTGTCGAAGGAATTGCTCGGCAAGGCGCGCGAACTGGCTGACGCCAATGGCATGAAGGTCGGCGCGCTCATCATGGGCACTGGCGTCGGCGATCTGGCGAATGTCGCCTTCAGTTACGGCGCCGACACGGCATATGTGGTCGATGACGGCGCGCTGGTGCAATACACCACTGATGGGTATGTCGGTGCAGCCGCGGCGCTGGCGAAGAAGTATCAGCCCGCCCTGATCCTGACCGGCGCCAGTTTCCAGATGCGCGACTTCAGCGCGGCGCTGGCAGCGGAACTCGATACTGGCGTCGCCGCCGACTCGACGAATGTGTTGATCGAGAACGGCGTGGTGAGCGCCGTCCGAAGTTCGCACGGCGGCAACGTCATCAACACGCTCACCTTCGCCCCCGGCAGAACGGCGGTCGTGTCGGTGCGCAAGCAGAGTTTCCCGGAGCCGCAGGCGAATCCCGGTCGTTCCGGCGCGGTGGCAACCGAAGCCATGCCCGGCGTTCCAATGCGCGCGAAGGTCGTGAGCGTGGCGCCGAAGCAGGGGGCCGTCAACCTGTCGGACGCCGCGATCATCGTATCGGGCGGGCGCGGCCTGGGGTCGCCGGAGAACTACTACAAACTGATCCCCCCGCTCGCAGAAGCGGTCGGCGGCGCCTACGGCGCATCGCGCGCGATCGTCGATGCCGGCTGGGTGCCCTATGAGCATCAGGTCGGCCAGACCGGCAAGACGGTCAGCCCGAAACTGTACATGGCGGTTGGCATCTCCGGCGCGATCCAGCACCTGGCAGGCATGCGCTCCTCGCGCACGATTGTGGCGATCAACAAAGACCCGGACGCGCCGATCTTCCGCGTCGCCACCTACGGCGTCGTCGGCGACGCCAACGAAATCGTGCCGCTGCTGACCGAGGAGATCAAGAAGCGTACGGGGAAGTAGGGGTTTGGGGTTGTTAGAGGGTAGCGCCCCGGTGATGCCCGTCACCTCGACCCGCCAGACCGCGAGATCGCCGGCGCCCGTGACGCCGGTCACCGCCTACTCGTTCCCCAACCGCCCTCAGGTGACGGTCATCTGCGCCAACCCGCCCCAGGCGCTGACCGTCACCTCGACCCGCCAGACCGAGAGAGCGCCAACCCGCCCTGAGTGATGACCGTCACCTCGACCCGCCAGACCGAGAGAG
>DAOTWI010000206.1:0-6761 GCA_034436075.1 Roseiflexus sp. | reverse complement strand
AGGAACCTGGAGCAACGGTGTCGAGACGGGCGATCTCGCGCTGCGCCCGATCGACGCATCGCCGCGCGCGCCCGCGCAGGAGTTCCAGGGTGCGCTTCAGCAGACGATGTTCAGCGGAGTCATACGTGTCGCGGCTGGACTCCTGCATGACCGTTCGCGGCAATACGCCGCCTTCTGGTTGCATCAGGCGCTGCACATGCGGCGCAGCGTCCGGCGGGACTGCCTCCAGATCGCCCTGTACGGCGCGTTGCAGCGCCGTCGCCGAAAGTTCCCGCGCCCGTCCCAGCGGCACACGTTCGTCGCCACGTTGAAGACCGCTGCGGGGTTGCGCCAGGATGCGCCTGACAGACTGCTCGAACTGGTCGAACGATGAGCCGAACAGCACCGCAGCATCATCGAGCCACAAACGCGGCATGTCGTCGCTGCGCCCCAACCGCGCTTCGACGGCAGCGCCTGCCAGGGATCGCACCAGCGCCGGCGCCAGACGTTCAACATCTTCAAGGATTGCGAGATACCGTTCTCGGTCGATGTTGCGCGGCGCGACCGGCAACCGCCACTGTCGCTCACCGCAGATTTCGCCATCGATGAGCATTGCCAGACGCAGCGTATGCCCACCCACGGCTGCGCCAGGGTTCCATGCCCAGCGCCAGTGCGCGTCGCCCGGACGGAGGAATGGCGACAGCGCCAACCCGTCAACCGCCAGTTCCAGCGTCGCTTCCTGGGGAGGGACGCACACGAACTCAACTGGCTGGTGCTCGGCAATTGCGGGCAGATCGCTGTCTACTACCAGTGATAGATCAATTTCCAGAGCGGTTCTCATCGTGCTTGAACTACACATTCTCACAGCGTGCATCCCGCGTCGGCTTCGACGGGCTTAGCCGTAATATCTTTCGAATAAGCGCACACAAAGGCACAAAGGCACAAAGACTCTGCGCTTGAACTCCGTTGATGATGACGCATCCTCCTTATTTGATGTAGTGGGCTTAGCCGACGCCCGCCACACCTCTGGCAACAATCAGGGGCAAGCGTTGTACGAAAGGCTGAAGCGGCAGAGTCACAGATCGAGCAGCCCTTCATCGAGCCAGCGCTGCAACACATCGCGCGCGGCGCGCGCGGCATTCGCACGATGGCTAATCTGATTCTTGCGCTCAGGCGGAAGCTCCGCCAGGGTCGCATTTTCGTCCAGCACGTAAAAGATTGGATCGTAGCCGAAACCGTAGTGTCCCTTCGGCTCGAACTCGATCACGCCGGGGAGAACGCCTTCGACAAACTCGATGGGACCGCCGGGCAGCGCCAGGGCAATGACGCAGACGAAGCGCGCCAGCCGCGCATGGAACGGCACGCCTTCGAGCTTGCGCAGCAGAAAGGCGTTGCGTTCGGCATCGGTCGCCTCAGGACCGGCGTAGCGCGCTGAGCGGACGCCGGGTTCGCCGCCGAGCGCCGCCACTTCCAGCCCGGAGTCGTCGGCGAGGGCCGGCAACCCGCTGCGCTGCGCATAGTACTCCGCTTTAATGCGCGCGTTCTCGGCGAAGGTTGCACCGGTTTCTTCGACATCATCCTGAATGCCCAGATCCAACAGCGTACACAGATCAAGCGGCAGATCAGCGAAGATCGCTGCATACTCCCGGAGTTTGCCGGGGTTGGTCGTGGCTATCAGCAAACGAGGCATGGCAGTTCCTGCTTCTGATTGTTCTTCTGGCAGAGTAGCCGCAAGCCGATGATGTGTCAAGCGGTTGACGAGCGGCACCCGCTCCACTAGAATGATGCAGGTCGTCCTGTGTACAAAGGATTTCAGAAAGATGGAACGGACTGCCGACATCGAAATAACACGGGCGCGCGGCGGTGCGATGCTCATTCAACTGCTGCGCGCCATGCGCCCGAAGGAATGGATCAAGAACACGTTTGTGTTCGCTGCAATTGTGTTCTCACAACAGCGGTTATGGGCGAAGGCGGACGCTGTCATGACAGTTATCGCCGCATTCGTACTCTTCTGCATGGTTGCCAGCGCGATCTACCTGCTCAACGATCTGGTCGATATGGAGAAAGACCGCGCGCACCCGAAGAAGCGCAATCGCCCACTCGCATCAGGGCGGTTGAGCCCGCACATTGCGGCAGTCACCGCAGTGGCGCTGGTTCTTGTGGCGCTGCCGCTCAGCGTCCTGCTCGATCTGAGCTATACGCCGCCTGGCGGCAGCGCGACGTGGTTCGGCTACAATTACGATTTTCCCGTAGCATTGCTGGCGTATGCGCTCATTCAGGGTGTGGCGTATTCCTACTATTTCAAGCACGTCGTGATCATGGACGTTTTTACCATCGCCGCCGGTTTCGTTCTCCGCCCGGTAGCAGGCGCCATGGTGCTCGATATTGACATCACTCCCTGGTTGTTGATCTGTATGGGGCTGCTTTCGCTCTTCCTGGGGCTGGCAAAACGCCGCGCCGAACTGGTGCTGCTGGAGAATGGTGCTGGCGCCCACCGGCGCATTCTCGACGAGTACTCGCTACCGCTCCTCGATCAGATGATATCGATTGTCACCGCAGCAACGATCATCGCCTATACTCTCTTTACCTCGACTGCCGAAACCTTGCCGCACGAGCCGTTCCCAGTGATGATGATCACGGTGCCATTCGTCGTCTATGCCATCTTCCGCTATCTCTACCTGATCTACAAACAGGACGGCGGCGGCAGCCCCGCCGATCTGGTGTTGAAAGACGCACCCCTGGCGTCGTGCATCGTTCTCTGGGGGCTGACCTCGGTGGCGATCCTGGCGGCGTTTGCGTAACGTGACTGAACAGAGGCAAGAGGGGCGAGGCGCGAGGCAAAAGGCGCGAGGTGCGAGGCGAGAAGAGGAGGGGTGCAGGGAGGGTCGCATGTTGCAGGTGGGAAGGGGAAAGGTCGAAGGTCGGATTGCCCCTTCGTGTGCCTTCGTGTCCTTGGTGGATGGACGAGGCAAGAGGCAAGAGGCGAGAGGTGGGAGGTGAGAGGTGAGGGGTGAGAGGCGAGAGGGGAGAGGTGAGAGGTGAGGGGTGAGAGGCGAGAAGAGGAGGGGGGCAGGGAGGGTCACAGGTTGCAGGCGGGAAGGGTGCAGGTGGGAAGGTTGCAGGTGGGAAGGTTGCAGGCGGGAAGGTTGCAGGCGCGAGACGAGAGGCGAGAGGGGCGAAGGTTGCAGGTGCGAAGGTTGAACGTTGAAGGTGGCAAGTGAGTCCCTGCTCCCTGCTCCCTACTCCCTGACATGTTCCTGGTTCTCGGTTCTCAGTTCTTGGTTCTCAGTTCTCAGTTCTCAGTTCTCAGTTCTTGGACTACCAGCACACGCCAGTACTGCTCAGAGAGGTGATCACCGGGCTGCAACCGCGCCCTGGGGGCCGGTATATCGACGGAACAGTCGGCGGAGGGGGGCATGCTGCGGCAATCCTCGAGGCGTCGGCGCCGGATGGTCGTCTGCTGGGGATTGATTGCGACCCGGCAGCGTTGACGGCAGCGGGAGCGCGGCTGGCGCTGTATGGCGATCGGGTGACGCTGGTGCGCGGGAGTTTTCGGGAGGTTGGACGGCTGGCGATCGACGCGGGATTCACGCAGGTTCAGGGGGTGCTGCTCGACCTGGGGGTGTCATCGTACCAGTTCGATACGCCGGAGCGCGGATTTTCGTTCCAGGCAAGCGCGCCGCTCGATATGCGGCTCGACCCGGATGCGCCGGTGACGGCGGCGCGCCTGGTGAACGACCTGCCGGAACAAGAGCTGGCTGACCTGATCTTTCGCTACGGCGAAGAACGCGGCTCACGCCGCATCGCGCGGGCGATTGTCGCAGCCCGGCAGCGCAAACCGGTGACAACCACCGACGAACTGGCGCTGATCGTGAGCCGGGCGCTGGGGGGACAACGCGGCAGGATCCATCCCGCAACCCGCACCTTTCAGGCGCTGCGGATTGCGGTCAACGACGAACTGGCGAGCCTGGAAGCGGCGCTGCCGCAGATCGTCGAACTGCTCGCAGCGGGTGGACGGATGGCGATCATTGCTTTTCACTCGCTGGAGGATCGGATCGTCAAACAGTTTATGCGCGCCGAAGCGCAGGCTGGACGGTTGCGGATAATCACGCGCAAGCCGGTTGAGGCGAGCAACGAGGAGCAACACGCCAATCCACGCAGTCGCAGCGCAAAACTGCGCGTGGCGGAACGAACGCAGGGCGAAGGAGGAGAGGAATACGATGGCTGTCACCCTTAAACCGCTCTACCCGACCATCCGCGAGGCAAAGGAGCGTCGCATTGAACTGCTCCGCTACCTGCGGCTCGAAGGCGGGCGACGATTGATCGCCGCCGCGCTGCTGCTGGCGCTCATGAGCGGCTTGAATCTCGCTCAGACCGGGCGCCTGGCGACGCAGGGACACGCCGTGGCTCAGTTGCAACGGCAGCAGACCGAACTTCTGCGCGAGCGCAGCAACCTGCAATTGCGCCTGGCGCGCGCCCAATCGCTCACCGACATCGAGCGCCGCGCTGCCCGGCTCAACCTGCGCCCGATAAAACCGGAACAGGCACGCTACATCACGATTGGCGCCATTGCCGATCGCGAACCGTCAGCGCAGGACGACCTGGTTTTCAATCCGTAAGGAACATCGCATGGCGGCACGCACCACGCGCAGCACCGTTGTCAATCGCGCTCCAGCGCGGCGCAGCGCCTCCCCGATGCGCCCGGTCACGATCAGCCGCTGGCGGCTGAACCTGCTGCTGCTGATTGCAGTGGTGATCATCGTCCGGATCGCCGTGCATCTCGGCAGTATTCAGACAGGGCAGGTGCGCATTGGCGGGCGAACGCTTGCGGAAATGGCACGCGCCGAGGTGCGTCAGAGTCTGCCTATTCCTGCGCCCCGCGGCGTTATCCGCGATAGTAAAGGGAATGTGCTGGCGCTCGACGTCGATCTGCAAAGCCTGTATGTTGTGCCGTCGCTGATTGATCAGAAGCAGGCGCCGCGGCTGGCGCTCACGCTATCCGGCCTGCTCGGCGTTCCGTCTCCCGATATTCTGGCGGCAATGCAGCATCCGTCGCTCTACCAGGTGCGCATCAAGCGCTGGCTCGAACCGGAGATCGCCGAACGAGTCCAGGCGCTCGATGAGCCAGGACTGGTGTTGCAGTATGAGCCGCGGCGCGTCTATCCGCAAGGCGCCTTCGCGGCGCATGTGATCGGCGCGGTCAACTTCGAGCATACCGGCATCAGCGGCGTCGAGGGATATTACGATACGCTGCTGCGCGGCAGCACCGGCGTCATCACGGCGGAGGTCGACTCGCAGCGCAACCCGATCTGGATCGCGCCGCAGGAGGTGCAACCTGCCAGCCCTGGCGTCGATCTTCAGTTGACGATTGATCCGACAGTCCAGCACATCATCGAGACCGAACTGAAGCGAGCGGTCGATGCGCACAACGCCGATGGCGGGGTGGTGATCGTGATGGACCCGCGCACCGGTGCGATCCTCGGCATGGCCAGCTACCCGACGTTCGACCCGAACCGCTACTTCGAGTACACGCCGGAAACCTACAATTTGAATCCAGCCATCGGAACGCTGTATGAGCCGGGTTCAACCTTCAAAATCTTTACGGTTGCGGCTGGCTTACAGACGCGCGCCTTCACTGCCGACACGGTCGTTGACGATCCGGGCAGCGTCTACCGCTACGGATGGCGCCTGTCGAACTGGAACGGCGCCGGCAACGGACTCGTCAACCCGGAAAAGGTGCTCTACTATTCGAGCAACGTCGGCGCCCTGCAACTGGCGGAACTGATCGGCGCCGACCGTTTCTACGCGATGCTGGAGGAGTTTGGCTTTGGTCGATCAACCGGCATCGACATGGCTGGCGAGGCTGTGGGGATGGTGCAGACGCCAGCGCGTGCGGGGTGGAGTCCGCTGGTGCTCGACACGAATGGCTATGGCCAGGGTATTGCCGTGACGCCGCTGCAACTGGTGCGCATGGTCGCCGCTATCGGCAACGACGGCAAACTGATGCGCCCCTACATCGTCGAGCGACGCTGCCGCGGCGATGATTGCGTCATCACCCAACCCAAACAGACCGGGCAACCCATCGAACCTGGCGTTGCCTGGACGGTGCGCCGCATGCTGGTGAAATCCGCCAACCATTACGCGCCGGTCGTCTGGGCGGGAATGACGGGTCATTACCGGGATACGTGGCTGGTGCCGGGATACGAGGTGTGCGCCAAAACCGGCACGTCATCGATCCCCGACGGGCGCGGCGGATACGTCTCCGACGCCACCATCGGCTCGGTGGCCGGTCTGGCGCCTGCCGACAACGCGCGCTTCGCCATTCTGGTGAAGGTCGATCGTCCGCGCGACGACTACTGGGCGGTGCGCACGGCTATTCCGCTGTTTCAGTCGATTGCGACGCAACTGGTGCAGTATGCGCGCATCGCCCCCGATATGGGGCTGGTCGATCCAGGACAGACCGTGGGCGGGCGCCTCAACCGGTAGGCGCGGCGTCGCTGCGATGCGCGTGAACGGATTATGTTACAATGCCGCCGGATTTCGTGAAGCATAAGGCTCAGGGGACACGGCGGTGTTGCGATTGGATGAAGTGCTGTCGGGTGTGCAGGAGGAAACCAATCGGCGCTTCCATGCGCTTCCTCCTGCACTCACACAGGTCGCCTTCAGCGAAGCGGTGATCGATTCGCGTCAGGCGACGTCGGAGTGCCTGTTCGTGGCGTTGCGCGGCGAACGGGTCGATGGCCACGAATTTCTGGCGGACGCGGCCGCGCGCGGCGCGCGCG
>DAOTWI010000205.1:0-2980 GCA_034436075.1 Roseiflexus sp. | reverse complement strand
TCATCGCTGCACGGCTGGTGGTGTGGCCGACCACCCTCCGGTTCCGGCGCGCACCGCGCCGGTGACGGTCATCTCTGAGCAGACCTCAGGAAATCGCCACATCGCGCCCATATGCTTTGCGGAACAGCCGTGATCCCCGGTTGGCGTCCCAGATCTCGACGGTCGCATCGCCGATGGTGCGCGCCGTCATCCGCACCGGGTCGCCGATCTCCACGGTAATATCCTGCACGACCTGGCACTTGCGCCGCTCCAGATATTCAGCAATGCGCAGCAGCGCCGCCAGCCGCAGGATGCGCTGCTCGTCATCCGGTTGCAGGAGCGCACGCAGCGATCCGACCTCGACGTCGCCTTTGCGGTGGAACTGCACCAGGAGCGCAATCAGCGCGATCTCGCGATGGGTGAACCCCTGCAGGGCGCTGTTCAACACCAGATATGCGCCATGTTTGTGGTGATCGTAGTAATTGATCGCCAGTCCAATGTCGTGGAGTGTGGCGGCATAGCCAAGTAGCGTGCGTTCCCAGCCGCCATACTGATGGAGCGGGCGCAGTTGATCGAACATCGAGAACGCCAGGTCGCGCACCTTGGCGGCGTGCAGCGCCTCGTAGTTGTAAATGCGCGCCAGGTTCTGCACGCTGAACCCGCGCATATCGGCGAAGAGCGGCGGTTGTTCGCCAACCAGAAAGTGTTCGTAAAAGATTCCTTCGCGCAACCCTTGCCCGCCGACCGTGAGCGCCTCGAACCCGCCGCGCCGCATGAGGTGCGCCAGAATCACCGCGCCAGGGAGAATCAAGTCGGCGCGATCCCGCCGGAGACCGGGAACCTCTTCGCGCTGCCGCTGATCCATGCCGCGCAACTGTTCGATCAGCGCTTCAAGCCGTTCACGCGCCAGCACATACCCGTGAACGCGGTCGAGCGGATAGGTGCACGATTTCTGATCAATCTCGGCAAGGGTGCGGATGGTGCCGCCAATGCCGACCAGCGACGGCCCCTGCCCGGCATGCAGCCAGTCAAGCGGGGCAAAATACTCGGCGACGCCCGATTCGAGCGCGCGGAAGTCCTTGTTGCTGATCGGGTCAGAGCGGACAAACCGTTCGGCAGCGCGCAATGCGCCAATCGGCTGGCTGTACCAGCGGAGAAACCCGCGCCCGCGCACCTGCGACACCTGGGTGCTGCCACCGCCGATGTCGATGGTGAAGCCGTCGCGCAGATCGATGGAATTGACTACGCCAAGATAGCCGTAGTACGCCTCCTCGCGCGCACTGAGCACCCGCATCGACAAACCGGCTTCGGCAGCGACCCGCGCAATGAACTCCGCCTGATTGGCGGCTTCACGGACAGCGCTCGTCGCTACTGGCACAATCGACTGCACATGTTCGGAGTGGCTCAGCGTGTGAAACAGGCGCATCGTCGCCACCGCTCGATCCATTGCAGCGGGTTTCAACCGGCCATCAGGACCGATGCCTTCCGCCAGGCGCACACTTTCGCGGACTTCATCGAGGAGGCGGAAGGAGTGATGCGGCGTGTACCCCATCACAATCATGCGGGTTGTGTTCGATCCCAGGTCAATGATACCGATGCGTTTCTGCATATGCGTCCCTGACCCTCGCACGCATCGCTGCGCTCATGATGGGGGCGATTGCGTCACCTCATGCAGACGGCGCTCCATCCGCACCGCCGCCTCGCGGTACATCGCGCGATGTTTGCGGACGGTCGCAAGTTCACGTTGCAATGCCAATGCCCAGAGTGCAACACCCGCAAGAAACGCGAGCCAGAGAACAGTACGCATATATACGCTCCAGGTGATTGAAATGACGACGGAAGCAATCCTGCCTCATTCTAACCGATTCTATTCTGAGAAACAACCGGCAGGCGCGTTGTTCGTGGTAAGATAATTGGGCAGTCGTTCTTACCCGGCGTAGCACACGCCCCATCATCGGAGATGGACACGCTGGCTGCGCCACTTCTGACAGCAGGAAGGAATATCCATGTCCACCCCCGTTCGCATTGGCGTTGTTGGCGCTGGCGCAGTCGTCGTTCACGGCCACGTCCCCTCGCTTCAGGCGATCCCCGGCGTTCAGGTGACCGCCATTTGCGACACCAACCTGGCGCGCGCCCAGGAAGCCGCCACAAAGTTCAACATTCCCCGCGTTTTTGCCGATTACCGTGATCTGATCGCACTGGACGACGTCGATGCTATCACGGTGGCTGTGCCAAACGTCTTCCACGCCCCGGTTGCGATTGCGGCGCTCGAAGCGGGCAAACATGTGCTGTGCGAGAAACCGCTGGCGACCAGCGTGGCGGATGGCGAGGCGATGGTCGCCGCCGCCGAGAAAGCCGGCAAAGTGCTGGCGGTCAACATGAGCAACCGCCCGCGCCCTGAAATCATGATGCTGCGCCAGATGGCGCAGGCGGGGCGTTTTGGAACGATCACCTACGCCTTTGGGCGCATGCTGCGGCGCAACGGCATTCCCGGCTACGGATCGTGGTTCACGCGCAAAGAACTGGCGGGCGGCGGCGCGACGATGGACATCGGCGTCCACATGCTCGACATGGTCTACTGGATCCTGGGGTTCCCGCCGGTCAGCGCCGTGCGCGGCGAGATCCAGGCGGTGCACGGTCCGCACGAGCGCGGGCTTGGCGGCTGGGGCGCCGACCATATACCGGGCGGAACGTTCGACGTCGATGATCTGGCGGCGATCCATCTGCGGCTGGCAAATGGCGGACTGGTGACGATCGAGGTTACCTGGGCGATCCACGCGCGCAATGAGGAGCGCATTCAGATTGCAGGGAACCTGGCAGGCGCCGATTACTTCCCCGACCTCTACGGGAAGGATCATCCGCTGCGCATCTACCGCACCGAGGATGGCGTGCCGGTCGAGGTGGCGCCTGATGTGCCGAAGAAAGAATGGGCATGGGCGGAAGGGTTTCGCCACTTCGTCGCTGCCTGCCGGGGCGAAGGCGCACCAATCGCGACGGGCGC
>DAOTWI010000204.1:0-2286 GCA_034436075.1 Roseiflexus sp. | reverse complement strand
GCATCGCTGCGCGTTACCAGGGTGAAGGCGTCGCCGGTGCGCGCTGCGCGCCCAGTGCGCCCGATGCGATGGGTGTACGCCTCGGCGGTTTGCGGCATGTCGTAGTTGATCACGTGCGAAATATGCGCCACATCGATCCCGCGCGCCGCAATATCGGTCGCCGTCAGAATCTGATACCGGCCACTGCGGAAGCCGTCGAGCGCCGCCTGGCGGCGGTTCTGCGACAGGTTGCCGTGCAATGACGTGGCGCGGTACCCCAGCCGTGCCAGAGTGTCGCCCAGGCGCTGCGCGCGATGCTTCGTGCGGGTGAAGATCAGCACCGATCCGGCATTGGTGCGTTCCAGCAGTTCGATCAGCAGCGAGGTTTTCAGATGCTCGGGGACTGGATAGATCGCGTGGGTGACGGTTGCCGCCGGCGCACTGCGCCCGATCTGCACGGTCAGCGGATCGCGCAGCGCCTCACGCGCCAGCGAGCGCACCGCGTCGGGCATTGTCGCCGAAAAGAGCATTGTCTGGCGTGCCACTGGCGCAAGACGCAGAATCCGCCGGACATCGGGCAGAAACCCCATGTCGAACATCTGATCGGCTTCATCGAGTATCAACATCTCAAGATAGTCGAGCGTCAGCGTGCCGCGCTCCAGATGGTCGAGCAACCGTCCCGGACAGACGACCGCAATTTCGACGCCGCGGCGCAGGCGCTGGATCTGCCATTGATACCCGACGCCGCCGTAGAGCGTGACGCTGCGGATGCCGGTGTGCTTGCCGAGCGCCTCGATGACGCCCTGAATCTGCTCTGCCAGTTCGCGCGTTGGTGTGACGATCAGGGCGCGTACACGCCCGCGCGGTCCGCGCATCAGGCGTTGCAGGATGGGCAACACAAACGCCGCCGTTTTGCCGGTGCCGGTCTGCGCAATGCCGATCACATCGCGCCCGGCGAGCGCGTGGGGAATAACCTGTTCCTGGATTGGGGTTGGCGTATGATATCCGAGGTCGCGGATACCGTCGTTGATCTGCGGATGAAAACGAAAAGACTCGAATGACACTGAGTGTCCTCCCTGGCTACGCTTGAGCCAAGTCGGTTCACTCAGCTCAGTTATAATAGTACCCGCATATTATACCATAGATTTTCGAAACACGGCATCAGAAAACAGCTCCTCATCTCGTCACCGTCCAATGCGCGCCAGTACGACGCATCAGGCGCCTCTCTCCTTGTAAATCTCACGGCAATGCCGTACTACATGCACAATGATCTTCTGCTTCTCCCTATCACACGTATAGAGTACGCGATAATCACCGACTCGCAACTTGAACACTCCCTGCCACGGACCTGTCAGTATTTCGGGCGTTATGGATGCAAAATGCTCAGACAACCAGCGTATCTTTTTCAGCACCCGCTGCGCAATAGTTTTGTCCAGACGAGCCAGATCGGCTTCTGCACCCGGAGTAAACTCGACCTGAAACATCACGCTACCACTCGAGACCCAGTTTTGCAGCCACGTCGCTTGCAGGAGTCGTGGGCGCATCTGTGTCACTCAGCGAGCGCTGGAGCTCCAGCGCCAATTCGTCACGCAACTCAAGCTCCTTATCAGGATCGCTCAACATCTCTGAGAGCGTTTGCAGAAACACTTCGCGAATCAGCTTCTTCAGTTCATCGACAGTAAGATCGGCGACTGTTTGCTGAGTCATCTTCCGCACCCCTTTCTGGTATACTCGAAACCATCGTCCGTGCCTGGCGATAGTGCGCCTGACATCAGCATACCACGGACGCCTGCTTTCCACAATGCGAGAGGGAGACACGATGGCATCCGAAACGCTCGAGGCGCTGCGCGAGTTCGCCGCTGACCTGGCATGGCATGCCGGGCGCCTGACGCTGCGCTATTTTCAGACCGGCATTACGCCGGACATCAAAGAGGACCAGACGCCGGTGACGATTGCGGATCGGGAAGCGGAGCAGTTAATGCGTCGCATGATCGAGGCGCGCTACCCGCACCACAGCATCCTCGGCGAGGAAGAGGGCGAAACGCGCCCCGGCGCCTCGCATCGCTGGATCCTCGACCCAATCGACGGCACGAAGTCGTTTGTGCAGGGGACGCCGCTCTACGGAGTGCTCGTCGGGCTGGAGCGCGACGGTGAAGCGGTGGTTGGCGCGGTCTCCTTCCCGGCGCTCGGCGACTTTCTGACCGCCGCGAAAGGTCAGGGATGCCAGTGGAACGGGCGGCAGGCGCGCGTCTCGCAGGTGCGCGAGTTGCGCCAGGCAGCGCTGCTGTCGAGTGATGCCGAGAGCAT
>DAOTWI010000203.1:0-2616 GCA_034436075.1 Roseiflexus sp. | reverse complement strand
CCGCCAACCGATGAGATCGCACCGGCAACCGTTAGCAGAACGAAGTCACGGTTGCGGTGAAGCGGCGAATCGCTCGCTGTGGCGGGCTGTGTGTTTTCAGCGGTTGTTTGCATAGTGTCTCATTGTCATTCTTCATTAAGTTGGCGCAGGCGCCCTGCCTGCACAAAAAGCATTATTGTGGGAGGGACTCACCCTCCACACCTCCCTGGTACGGGTTCGCCAGCAGGATCTGTGGGAACAGTTACCCCAACGCAGTTACACAACGATCGGCATGCGCATTGAGATAGACAGCGGTCAGGCTGGCGGCGCTCCGCCCTACCACCTCTGGCGGACCCTCGGCGACAATGCTCCCGCCCGCCGCGCCGCCGTCCGGCCCGACATCAATGAGCCAGTCGCAGGCCCGGAGCACATCCAGGTTATGTTCAATCACAATGGCGGTATGCCCCCGATCAACCAGACGGTGCAACATATCAACCACATGCTGCACATCGGCGCTGTGTAACCCGGTGGTTGGCTCATCCATGATATAGACGACCCGCTCGCGCTCCGGCAGGCTGAGTTCACGCGCCAGCCGCACCCGCTGCGCCTCGCCGCCAGAGAGGGTATAGGCGCTTTGCCCAAGCTGCAGGTAGCCCAACCCGACATCATGCAGTACCTGGAGTGGTCGCGCGATCGCCGGCTGATCGCCAAAGAACGCGAGCGCGCGCTCGACATCCATCGCCAGCACATCGGCGATACTCTTCCCCTGATAGGTAATCGCCAGCGCCTCACGGGTATACCGCGCGCCATCACATTCCGGGCAGACCACCCAGGCATCCGGCAGAAACTGCATCTCGACCCGCTGCTGCCCTAATCCTTCGCATACCGGGCAGCGCCCGCCGGCGACATTGAAACTGAAGTGGCTTGCCGTCCAACGGCGTTCCTTTGCCCCGGCTGTCGCGGCAAAAAGCGCCCGAATAGCATCAAAAATGTCCACGTATGTCGCCGGCACCGAGCGTGGCGAACGACCAATCGGCTCCTGAGTGACAATCACCACACGCGTCACCTGCTCCCAGCCATCGAGCGTGTCATACGCGCCCGCCGGTTCAGTGGCGTTATGGAGCCGCGCTGCCAACGCCGGGTAGAGTGTGTCCACCACCAGGCTGCTTTTTCCGCTGCCGCTGACCCCGCTGACGCCAACCAGCCGCCCAAGCGGGAATCGCGCGGTGACATGGCGCAGGTTGTTGTGCCGCGCACCGCTCAGGGTGATCCACTGCGCCGGCGGGTCGCGTCGCGCACGCGGCGGCGTCACTGCCAGCTCGCCGCTGAGATACCCGCCCGTAAGCGAGCCCGGCGTCGCCGCGACATCCGCCGGCGTCCCCTGAGCGACGACTGTACCGCCATGAACGCCAGCGCCCGGCCCGATGTCAATCAGCCAGTCCGCCGCGCCAATAATCGCCGGGTCATGCTCAACGACCAGCACGCTATTCCCTTCATCACGCAGCCGGCGCAGCGTCGCCAGCAGCGCATCCACATCACGCGGGTGCAGCCCGGTGGTTGGCTCATCCAGCACATATAACACGCCAACCAGCCCGCCGCCGATCTGTGTGGCTAACCGAATACGCTGGTGTTCGCCATGCGAAAGCGTGTCCGCTGGGCGATCGAGCGTCAGATACGGCAACCCGACGGCGCATAGCACCCGTAGCCGCTCACGGATGGTGGCGAGGACATCCGCGACCAGGGTATGCTGGCCAGGCGGAAGTGTGTGCGGATCATCAGCCAGATTGCTTATCCAGGCATAGGCCTCACTCAGCGGCAGCCGGTCAACCGCGGCAAACGCCTGACCGGCGACGGTGACGCCGCGCGCCTCAGGGCGCAGCCGCGTACCATCACATGCCGAACAGGGACGTCGGCGCATATAGCTCTGGTACTGCTGACGCATGGTGTCAGCATTCGTCTCACGATAACGGCGGGCGATCATTGGCGCCAGCCCTTCGAAGGTGGTCACCCGTTCTCCCGAAAGGCCTGACTCACGTTCGCTCTGGTAGACAAAGCGGAAGGTTGCGTCGCCGGTGCCATAGAGTAACGCGTCACGGAATGCTTCCGGCAAGGTATGCCAGGGTTGTTCAAGATCAACATCATAGTGCGTCGCCAGCGCGCGCAGCAGTTGCACTTCCCACACCGGGCGCTTGGTACGAATTTCGCCATACCAGCGCACCGCGCCATCAAGGATCGAGCGCCGCGGGTCCTGCACAATCAGCTCCGGGTCGACTTCCAGATGCGTCCCCAGGCCATTGCAGTCCGGGCACATGCCGGAGGGCGTATTCCAGTTGAACAGCCCGGGCGTTGGCTTGCGCACACTCACGCCACAGACCGGGCAGGCATAGTGTTCTGTCCATAACTCAAATGAGCCGGCACCATCGTCTATCGCGACAACGCCCTTCCCAAGCTCAAGCGCGCTCGTGAGCGCCTGGAGTAAGCGTTCAGCAGGGCCTGCGCCATTCAGCAGGCTCGCGGGCGCAAGCGTCGCCGCCAGCGCGAAGATTGTATGCGGGCGCGCCGCGTCGAGTGCCGGAACAGCATCAAGCGCCATATCCTCGCCATCAATCCGCACCGACAGAATACCCGCGCGCCGCG
>DAOTWI010000202.1:0-4790 GCA_034436075.1 Roseiflexus sp. | reverse complement strand
GACGCTCGACAATGGCGCTGAACCAGGGGCGCCACAGGCGCTGGCAACGGTGATCGCCACGCCAGAAGTGGCGGCGCTTCCAGCAATTGTGCCACAACCAACCATCGCGCCTCCGGCGATTTCATCGCCAGGCACGGCAGACCTGGCACAACCGACGCCGGTCGCCGAACCATCGATGACTGGCGGCGTTCCCGATCTAACGCTCCTGATCGTCGTGGTGGTTGTCGTGGCGCTGGCAGGCGGCGGCGTTCTGCTCTGGAAACGAGGCAGGGGTTAGAGGTTTTTTGAGGACAGGCATCATCCGAGGTTCTCCGTGTCAGAAGCAGGACGCCCGGCGACCCACGAGCAACCGGCTGCGATCACACCCACATGGCGCGCCTGGCTGCGTCCAGTGCTGGTTGCCGCCATCGCCATTGCGTTGAACATCATCGCGTACCTGATGATCCCGCCGGATCTCGCCTATCGTCTGGGAGCGTTAGGATATCTTGGCGTCTTTTTGATCACCCTGATCTCCAACGCCACGATCATTGCTCCCATTCCCTACTTTGGTCTGGTTGCCGCCCTTTCCCCCGGACTGAGCATGGTCGGGGTCGGTCTTGCAGGGGCGCTTGGCTCAGTGATAGGCGAGTCGGTTGGTTTTTTCGTGGGGCGGTCGGGGCGCGGCGTGGTCGAACAGACGCGGTTCTACCGCTGGGTGCAACGCCAACTCGAACATCCGTGGCGGGCATTCTTCGTGCTCTTCGCACTCTCGGCGCCGCCAAATCCCGCGTTCGACGTGGCGGGGATCACTGCAGGGGCGATGGGGCTGCCCTACTGGATCTTCCTCAGCGCCGTCTTTCTGGCGCGGCTCGTGCGCTTTGGCATCATTGCTCTGTTTGGCGGAGCGACGTGACTCTCACGCGCCAATCGCGCGCTCCTGCGGGCGCATGAGCGTCGCCACACAGCGGTTGAATGCGATCAGATCGAATGGCTTCTCGATGATCGGCACACCCGCATTCGCCAGCATTTCGTAGATGCTGCGCGGCGGCAGCGCGCCGCACACCAGCAGCACCGGGATGTGCGCCGTGCGGGTTGTGGTGCGCAGTTCATCGATCCACACATAGCCTGCCATGTTGTGGAATGACCAGTCGAAAATAATGAGGTTCGGCTCCTGCCGGGTCAGGAACCGGTTCGCTTCGGAAATGTGATGAGCGACGGTCACGTGATACCCCTCGATAGTCAGCACTGTCTCAAAAAGTCGCCCCAGATCATGGTCTTCCTCAATCACCAGGACACGTCCGCAGCGCAAATCCATCATTGCACGCCTCCTGTGCGTCCATCTGCACGCAAAACAACGGTCGCGCCCAACGTCTTCAGGACGACGCGTGACGGCGGAGGACAGAGGGCGAAAACGACGGGTGCGTTGGGCGCTACGTAGAGAAACCGTTAGAGCCGCGCGGGAGGATACGCACAATCTACGGGTAGAGCCCGCGAATAAGATTGGCGTCCGCGACGCGACGCACCGCCAGGAGATACGCTGCCAGACGCAGTGAGATGCCGCGTTGCTCCGCAAGGTCGCACACCTGCTCAAAGGCGCTGACCATGATCCGCTCCAGGCGTTGGTTGACGTCCTGTTCATTCCAGAAGAACGACTGCAACCCCTGAACCCATTCGAAGTAACTGACCGTCACGCCGCCAGCATTCGCCAGAATATCGGGAATGACCGTAATCCCACGCTCCTCGAGGATCTCGTCTGCCTGGGGGGTGGTTGGTCCGTTGGCGCCTTCAACAATGAGCGCGGCGCGGATGCGTTCCGCATTCTGGTCGGTGATCTGGTTTTCCAGCGCTGCCGGGGTCAGCACATCACACGGCGTCTCGAGCAGCGTTGTGTTGTCGATACGCTCAACTCCAGGGGCGCTGTACCCTTCCAGCAACCGGCGCGGATGCCGCGCGGCATACCGGCGCATCTCCGCGATATTGAGCCCGTCGCGGCACAGATACCCGCCGCTGGCATCCCCAACAGCGATCACCTTGCACCCGAGCGCAGCGATGAGCGACGCCGCCACACCGCCGACATTTCCGAACCCCTGAACCACTACCCGCAAATCTTCCAGGCGCCGCCGCTGGCGCCGCGCCCATTCGCGCACCATCAGGCTGACGCCGCGTCCTGTCGCCTCGTTTCGCCCCAGCGACCCGCCAACCTCGATCGGTTTGCCGGTGACCACCGCGTTGTTCGTGTGCCCCTGTTGCATGGAGAGCGTATCCATGAACCATGCCATGATCTGCGGGTTGGTGTTGACATCGGGGGCAGGAATGTCGCGCTCACTGCCGACCACAATGGCAACCTCGGTTGCAAAACGGCGCGTCAGGCGCTCGAGTTCACCGGAAGAAAGAAGCGCAGGATCACAAACGACCCCTCCTTTTGCACCGCCATACGGAATGTTGACCAGGGCGCACTTCCAGGTCATCCACATCGCAAGCGCGCGCACCTCATCAATGTCGACGCTCGGATGGTAGCGAATGCCGCCCTTGGTTGGTCCGCGCCCCAGGTTATGTTGCACACGATACCCGGTAAAGATGCGGGTCGCGCCATCGTCCATCATCACCGGAAAACGGACAGTCAACTCGCGCTGCGGGACCCGTAATACTTCGCGCACATTGTCGGGCAGATCAAGCAGCGCCGCAGCTCGATCAAACTGCTCCTGAGCGATCCGAAACGGATTGTCGCGATCAGACCTCATTGTCTGCTCCTTTAGAATGAAGGGATTGCGAAACCAGAACGAAAGAACCCTATCCAAGTTCTTTCCGCATATAGATCCAGGTGCGCTGGCGGAGAATAAGACCGGCGAGCCACGAACGGCGCGTCCGATGATCAACGAACCCCATATTGGCGTAGAGACGACGGGCTGGCGTGTTCATTGCGCTGACATACAATCCCAGGAACCGCTTCCCACGCTGTCGGGCTTCCTGTTCCACGTGATCGAGCAATGCGCGGGCAATACCGTTGCGCCGATAGCGCGCAAGCACGGCCACATCGGTGATATATCCTTCGCTGCGCTCGATCGTATGCTCAAGCAGCGACAGGGCAAAAATCGAGCGAACCGCGCCCCACACGCCCAGCACCTGATGAAACGCAAGTTCGGCGGCGCCGCTGGCATCGCTGGCTGTATCCCACGTGCGCAGCGAAATGGTGCCGACCACCAGACCATTCGAGTCAGCGACAAACATGCCGCGCAATGCGCTGCGCCCCTGGCGTCGCCAAGCTTCCGCCATCGCCTCGATGCCGCGCGCCGTGCCGCGCGCGCCGAACGCTGCGCCGAACTTGTCGGCAAAGGCTTCGCAGTGCAGCCGCAGAATAGGATAGATGTCGTCCATACGCGCTGCGCGGATCTGCAGCGGGATGGGGACGGGTGTCACAACGCGCGAGATCGTCAGCATACCATTCAACACCGGCGTTAGCGGCTGGCAGATAATGCGATGCTGCGGAGAAATGCCGCCCGGCAGAGCACACGCAGCGGTGTTTCATTGTACCCTTGCCGGGAAAGGTCGTCAACTTTCATGCAAACGACGCCAGGGTACAACGGTGTCATCGACGCTGATATGCTATAATGAGCAGACTACGACACGCTACCATCGCTGCATAGTGATAGTCGTCATCGAGTCGATGCACGCTCTGCTGCAACGCCCTGACCTGCGGCGCCGAGAGAGGCATCTCCCTGAATAGCTAGATCAGCGTCATGCGCATCGCAATCGACGCCCGTTTGAATGCTTATCGCACCGGCGGCATTCCTCAGTACACGCGCCAACTGATGGCAGCGCTGGCTGACTGCGCCGTCGATGATCAGATCATCAGCCTGCAACATCGGGAACATTTGCGCCCGCTGGTCATTGCGCCCAACGTGTCGCGTCACCCGGTGTACACGCCGCCTCACCATCGCTTTGAACGCTGGACGCTGCCGCTGGAACTTTTGCTGGTGCGTCCTCATGTCCTCCACCTTCCCGATTTCATTGCGCCCCGCCATCGCTCCTGCCCGACTGTCGTGACCGTTCATGACCTGGCGTTCTTGCGCTACCCCGATATTCTCGATAGCGCCGCGACCGCCTATTATCGTCAGGTCGGCGACAGCGCATCGCGCGCAGATGCGGTGATTGCCGTCTCCGAAACAACCCGCGAGGACATGGCGCAATTTCTCGATCTTCCGCCTGAGCGGATCGACGTTATCTACGAGGCTGCCGCACCGATCTACACGCCGATCACCCTCCGCTCCGGCGAGACGCGCGTGCTCGCCGGGACGCCTGTGGAAGCGCAATCATTCATGCTGTTTGTCAGCACCCTCGAACCGCGCAAGAACCTGCCATCGGTACTGCGCGCGCTGCGCGTTTGCCTCGACCGTCGCCCTGATCGCGCCTATCGCCTGATTGTTGCTGGCGCACGCGGCTGGCGCGATGAGGAGGTTTTTTCAACCGTGCGCGACCTGCATCTCGACGAACACGTCCTCTTCACCGGGCGCGTCGGGCAGTACGATTTACGCTGGCTGTACAACGCCTGCCGTTTCTATGTCAATCCCTCGCTCTACGAAGGGTTTGGCTTGCCGCTGCTGGAGGCGATGGCATGCGGCGCCGCATGCCTGGCGTCATCGAGCGCAAGTCTGCCCGAAATCGGCGGCGATGCGGTGGTGTACATTCCGCCGCTCGACATTGGCGCCTGGGCAGATGCCATCGAGATGTTGTGGGATGATGAGGAGCGCCGCGAAACGATGGGACGGCTTGCCCGCGCCCGCGCCGGGCAGTTCTCGTGGCAGCGCGCCGCC
>DAOTWI010000201.1:0-3795 GCA_034436075.1 Roseiflexus sp. | reverse complement strand
ACCAGCGAGGTGTATGGTACGGCGCGCTTTGTGCCGATTACCGAGGATCATCCGTTGCAGGGTCAGTCGCCATATTCAGCCAGCAAGATTGGCGCCGATAAACTCGCCGAAAGTTTTTATCTGT
Organism: Roseiflexus sp.; assembly: GCA_034436075.1. Lineage (GTDB taxonomy): Bacteria > Chloroflexota > Chloroflexia > Chloroflexales > Roseiflexaceae > Roseiflexus. Next base: position 3,671 of record DAOTWI010000201.1, on the reverse strand, counting down.
CATTCGGTCTGCCGGTGGTGACGGTTCGCCCGTTCAACACCTATGGTCCGCGCCAGTCGGCGCGTGCAGTTATTCCAACGATTATCACGCAGGCGCTGACGCGCTCTGTCGTGCGCCTTGGCGATCTTCGCCCGACTCGCGATCTCAATTTCGTCAGCGATACCGTTGCCGGCTTCCTGGCGGCTGCTGAACGGGATCAGGCGGTCGGGCGGGTCATTAACCTGGCAAACAACGATGAAATCAGCGTCGGTGAACTGGCAGAGAAGATCATCGCTCTGATCGGACGTCCAGTAACCATCGAAGTTGATGAGTCGCGCCTTCGACCCGAGTCGAGCGAGGTCTTCCGGTTGCATGGCGATAACCGCCTGGCGCGCGAGGTGCTCGGGTGGACACCGCAGGTTAATCTCGATGAGGGGCTGCGCCGCACGATTGAATGGATTGCCCGGCATCTTGATCGCTACGATCCATCGCGCTATCAGGTGTGACAATGAAAGCAGTCATTCTTGCAGGCGGACGCGGTACGCGCCTGGCGCCGTACACAACGGTCTTGCCCAAGCCATTGATGCCGATTGGCGATAAACCTATTCTCGATATCGTCATTCGCCAGTTGCGCCACTATGGCTTTACCGATATTACGCTCGCCGTCGGTTATCTGGCTGAACTGCTGATGGCGTATTTCGGCAATGGTGAGCGCTTTGGCGTTACCATACGCTATTCGCGGGAAGAGCAACCGCTGGGTACCGCCGGACCGATCGCGCTGGTCGATGGACTCGACGAGCCTTTTTTGGTGATGAACGGGGATGTGCTGACAACGGTCGATTTTGCGGGATTGATGTCCTTTCATCGGGAAGGAGACTCCGCTGCAACGGTGTTGACCTATCCGCGTAGTGTGAAGATCGATCTCGGCGTTATCGAATTCGATGCGCATGACTGTCTGACGCGCTATATCGAGAAGCCGACTCATCACTACCACGTCAGCACCGGCATTTATATCTTCGATCCACGGGTTCGCTCCTATATTCCACGCAATCAGCGGCTCGATCTGCCCGATCTCCTGCAAGAAATGATGGCGCGCGGCGAGAAGGTGCGCTGTTATCGTCCCGATATCTACTGGCTCGATATCGGTCGCGTCGATGATTACCAGCAAGCCGTCGCCGATTTCGAACGGTATCGTGAACGGTTTTTACCCTTTGAGCGAGAGTGATGCGTCTGCTGATCACCGGCGTCTCTGGTTTTGTCGGGCGCCATATGGCATCCTATGCCGCGATGCGCGGTGCGACAGTGTTCGGCATCGATCGTCGCGCCGGAACGGACGCCGGTATATCCACGCTCACCGCCAATCTGAATGATGCGGCGGAAACAGCGCACGTCCTCGAGACGGCGGCGCCAGATGCTATCATCCATCTGGCAGCACGCACTCCAGCGAACAGTCCAGATCTGTCGTTGCTTGGCTGGTTGACCGAGACGCCGATCGCCACGCTGAACTTGCTCGAAGCGGCGCGCAGTTCCTGCCCTCAGGCTGCCATCCTGATCGTCAGTTCTTCGGCGGTGTATGGTCATGTTCCTGTCGAACGGCTGCCGATCATCGAGGATTACCCGCTGCAGCCTGCTACGATGTATGGCGTGAGCAAATCTGCTCAGGAATTGCTGGCACTGCGTTATGCGGCTGAGTGTGGCATGCGCATCGTGCGCGCTCGTCCGTTTAATCTGGTTGGTCCTGGCGAGCCGCGCGCCATGCTCACCAGCACGCTGGCGGCGCAGGTGGCGGCAATCGCTCTCGGGAAGCAACCGCCGGTTGTGCGCATGCGTCATCGGGCGACTAGCCGCGACTTTACCGATGTGCGCGATGCGGTCGCTGCGTACTGGGCATTGCTCGAACATGGCGAGCCTGGAGGCGTGTATAATGTCTGCTCTGGTACAGCAACGCCCATTGGAGAAATTGCTGAGCGACTCCTGTCTCTCGCAGGCATCGATGCGCGGATCGAAGAGACTGGTTCGCATACCTCTGGCGATATCCTGGCGCAGGCAGGCAGCGCTGAGCGTCTGAGAGCCGCAACCGGGTGGCGACCGCGCTTTGATCTCACGAGGAGCCTGCGCGATCTGCTCGCAACGTTTATGCCATGACTCAGACCAGCCATCAACACGATCGGTGTGCGCCATTCGATGATCTGACCGTGACGCCGGAAGTCCTGGTCGTGACTCGCCTGACGGCTGGCGCTGATCTTGCACCGCAGGTTGCGTCCTTGCAGGCGCAGTCGCTGCATACCTGGCAATGGGCGATTGTGTGCCCGCCACATCTACAGGAAGCTCTGCACCCTCTGGCAATCGATCCGCGGGTGCGTTTCCTGGACGAGGAAGCGGCTGCTGGCGATGCGGTTATGCGTGTGGTGCGCGACTCGACCTGCCCGTTTGTCTGTAATCTGAGCATTGGTGCAGCCATTGCGCCGACGTTCCTGGAGAAAGCGGCGTGGGTGCTGGGCGCGAATGCTCATCTTGCCTGTTGTAATGCACAGGCGACAGGCAAGGATGGGAGCGTCTGGCCGTATGGCTTCGAGCAGGGCGAGCGCTTTCTTGATATGAACTATGCTGGCGCCACGGCGCTCTTTCGGCGAGAAGATGCAATGGCGACGGAGCTGCCGCTTCCTGCCGATGATGATGAGGCGTGGGAGTTCTGGTTGCGTCTTGCTGAGCGGGGACGGTGGGGATATACGATTCAGGAGCCGCTCATCCAGTATCAGCGCCATCTCTCGAATGCGCCATTTCGTTCGGGCTATCCTTCGCGCCATACTGCGCAGCGGGATCGTCTGCGCGCACGCTACGGCGCGCTGCGTGGTCGCTTCCCCAACGGCAGGCTGCCAGACTCTCAACCATTCGAAACTGTTGACAGTACACAGTTCCTCGCCAATTGCCCGCCAGACAGAGCCAGCACACAGCATATTCTGATTATCATGCCCTGGTTGGTTGTTGGCGGCGCCGAGCGCGTCAATCTTAATCTGATCGATTATCTGAGACGGAAGAATGCCGAAATTAGCATCGTTGCAACCCTGCGCAATCAAAAGCATCCGTGGCTGGCGGAGTTTGAACGTTTTACACCCAATATCTTCATTCTCGACCATTTTCTGCGACTTTCTGATGTTCCTCGCTTTCTTCTGTATCTTATTCGATCCCGTAATATCAATACTGTGATGGTGTCGAACAGTTATCTGGGATATCAGTTACTGCCATATCTGCGCGCTCATTGCCCGGATGCCACATTGGTCGATTTTATTCATTCGTACAATGATGATTGGAAGAATGGCGGCTATCCGCGAGCCAGTGTTGGATATCAAACACAGCTAGACCTGACAATTGTTACCGGTGAACACGTCAAACGCTGGATGGTTGCGCGTGGCGCCGATCCTGCACGCATCGAGGTGTGCTACACGAATGTCGATACCGATTACTGGCGTCCTGATGCTGAACGGCGTGCCCGGGTGCGGTCAATGCTCGGGCTTGCCAATGATGACCTGTTGATCGTGATAGTTGGACGACTGGCGCCAGAAAAACGCCCGCATCTCTTTGCGCCGATAATTGCTGCGCTGCGATGCCGCGCCCGCGCCCGTTTTCTGGCGCTGGTGTTGGGCGATGGTCCTGAACGCGGGCAGGTCGATCGGCAAATACGCGAATTGCGG
>DAOTWI010000200.1:0-4354 GCA_034436075.1 Roseiflexus sp. | reverse complement strand
TTCACCAACTCGTGGGGACCCGATGGCATGGCGACGATCGTGCAGGAGAGCCAGTATGGTCATTCAATCCTGCGCTGGCTCGATGATGGCTTGAAGATCGGTCCGGGCCTCGCTGAGAGCTGGGAAGCGAACGCCGATGCCAGCGAATGGACCTTCAAGTTCCGCGAAGGACTGAAGTGGTCGGATGGGCAGCCCTGGACGGTCGACGACATTCTCTACTGGTGGGAGTACATGGTCGGCGGCAATGGCAGGGAAAAAGAGTTTCCTGCCGGATTGAAGCCGATCGAGCCGCCGCCGGACGAAGGGCGTTCGGGCACGGGTACGCTGGCGACCCTGATCAAGGTTGATGACTACACCCTGACGATGAAATTCGATGCACCGGCGCCGTTGACGGCGGATCGCCTGGCGATGTGGGTCAATGCTGGCATCGGACCGCGCTGGATGGCGCCGCGCCACCACATGGAACAGTTCAACCCCGTGCTCAACCCGGACAAGTACAAGGATTGGGATGAGCACACCAAGCGCATCCGTTTCGTCACCAACCCCGATTGCCCGACTATGACCGGTTGGCGGTGCGAGAGTTTCGAGGAAGGCGTGCGGGGCGTCTATACGCGCAATCCGTACTACTGGTGCGTCGACTCTGAAGGCAATCAACTCCCCTACATTGATCGCATCATCTCGACGACCTTCCAGAACAGCGAAGTCGAAAAACTGAACGTCATCCAGGGCAGGAGCGACTTTACTCATCACTGGGTGCTCAACCTTGATGATGTGCCGAACCTGCGCCAGAATGCGGATACTGGCGGCTACGAGGTGCGCTTCTGGGAGAGCGGGTCGGGGTCGGGCACGTCGTTCTTTTTCAGCTACGACTACAACGATCCGAAGTGGCGCGAACTGATCCGCAACCCGAAGTTCCGCCAGGCGTTGTCGCTGGCGTTCAACCGCGCTGAATTGCAGAAGACGCAGTACTTCGGCACCGGTGAATTGACGACCGGCACCTTCAGCCCGAAAGCCATCGAGTACAATATTGACGAAAAGGGCAATCCAGACCGCGCCAACGCACGCTACCGCGAATGGCGCGACAGTTATGTGGCGTTCGATCAGGAGCGCGCGAAGGCGTTGCTCGATGAAATCGGCGTCAAAGCCGGCGCTGGCGGGGTTCGCACCTTCCCCGATGGTTCGCCGCTCGACATCCAGGTGATCGTCGCGTCCAACACCGGCAAGAACACCATTGCTCAGAATGAGCAGATGATCCGCGACTGGGGGCAGATTGGCATTAAGGCGACGCTCACTCCTGTGCCGCCGCAGGGTCGTCGTGACGACTGGTTCGCTGGCAAGTTGATGTCGAATGCTGACTGGGGCATCGGCGACGGACCGAACCACCTGGTCTACCCGCAGTGGTTGGTGCCGATTGAACCGGAACGCTGGGCGCCGCTGCACGGGCAGGGGTATCAGCTGCGCGGCACCGCCAGCGAAAAGGAAGAACTGGACAAGGCGCCCTGGCAGCGTGCGCCAGCCCGGATTGTGCCCTCCGACAAGGACTTCGACCCGGTCATCGCCAAACTGCACGAAATCTACGACAAGACGAAGGTCGAGCCGGAATTCCTGAAACGCACCCAGATGGTCTGGGAGATGATGAAGATTCACGTCGAGAACGGACCGTTCGTGCAGGGTTCGGTGGCTAACTTCGACCGGGTGTTCATCGTAAAGAAGGGGTTGATGAACGTGCCGAAGAAGGAAGACCTGGCGCTCGGCGGCTTTACCGATCCCTGGATCCATCCCACACCGGCGGTCTACGACCCGGAAGCCTGGTATTGGGATGATCCGTCGCGGCATACAAGCTGATAGGACGATCACCCTGCCATTGACCAGGCTTGTGTATGTTGATCGCCTCGCAGTTGGCGTGGGCTGAGCCTGTCGAAGCCCACGCCAACCGTTCCGCTGGCGCAGGCGTGATTGTCCAGATTTTGGTTAATCGCTCGATGAGACGCGGAATACCGGTACAGAAAGGTCTCACACCTGCCTGTACTGAAGGCGGCAGGGTTTGGTCTCAGACCGGCGCGTACCGAAGGTTTGACGAATATGACCACCTTCCTGGCTCGACGCATTCTCTACATGATCATCACCATGATCCTGGCGTCGTTCATTGGTTTCTTTCTGATTGAATTGCCGCCTGGATCGATTGTGGACATTAAGATCGACCAGTTGCGAGCGCAGGGGGGCAATGTGCCTCAGGATCAGATCGAGGCGCTTAAGCGGCGCTACGGCGTTGATGATCCGCTGCACATCAAGTACTGGAAGTGGATTTCGCGCACCCTCCAGGGTGACTTCGGCACCTCGTTCGAGACCGACACGCCGGTTGCTGGAATCATCGCACAACGACTGCCCATTACGTTCGCGCTGACATTTGGAACGGCGCTGTTCGCCTGGCTCATTTCGATCCCGCTGGGGGTCTACCTGGCGACAAACCGCGGCAGCATTCCCGACTACATCATCACCTTCGTGCAGTTTCTTGGCATTGCCATCCCGAACTTCGCGCTGGCGCTCATGCTGATGGTCTTTGCGGCGCTGGTGTTGCGGCAAGACGTCGGTCTCGGGTTCTTTTCGCCGCAGTACGTCGGCGCACCCTGGAGCTTCGCCAAGTTCCTCAATCTGTTGAGCAATCTGTGGATCCCGGTCGTGGTGCTGGGCGCTTCCGCAACCGCCGGGTTGACGCGCGTGATGCGCGCTAACCTGCTGGACGTGCTGAATGCCCAGTATATTCAGACGGCTCGCGCCAAGGGGTTGCAGGAGAATGCCGTGGTCTGGAAGCACGCGGTGCGCAATGCGGTGCATCCGCTGGTGATGAGCATCGGGTATCTGCTCCCGGCGATTGTCGTCGGCGATGCGCTCGCAGGCGTGATTCTCAACTTGCCGACGCTCGGCGCGCTCTATCTTCGTGCGTTGCAGGCCACCGATATGTATCTCGGCATCACCATTCTGATGATGCAATGTATCATGCTCCTGCTCGGCAACCTGATCGCCGATCTGCTGCTGGCATGGGTCGATCCGCGGGTCCGGTTGGAGTAGTTGAGGCAGACGTGTCATGGCAACGATTGCAAAAGATGCACCATCGCAAACCGAGCGTGCGCGCAAGTTGGAAGATGTCGGGCAACTGTCGCAATTCGAGTTGATCTGGCGGCGGTACCGCAAGAATCGTCTCTCGGTCATCGGTGCGATTGCGCTGATCGCCATGTATCTGATGGCATTCTTTGCCGACTTCATTGCACCGTATGATCCGAACGAAATTGACGCAAACCATCAGTATGCGCAACCCTCGACGATTGTCTGGGCGAACGGCGGGCTGGCGCTTCAGGGCATGCGTCAGATCGTCGACTCGGTCAATTTCCAGATTATTTATGAACCTGATCCCGATGTGACCTATCCGATCCGTCTGTTTGTGCGCGGCAGCCCGTATGTCATGTGGGGCTTCATTCCGCTCGACATCCATCTGTTCGGCGTTGAGGCGCCGCCCGAGGCGAACGCCAAGATCTTCCTCTGGGGCGCTGATCGTCAGGGACGGGATTTGTTCTCCCGTGTGCTTAAGGGCGCTCAGGTATCGTTGACGATCGGCTTCTTCGGCGTGATGATCAGTATGGTCATTGGCTCTATCGTCGGGACGGCTTCAGGGTACTTCGGCGGCTGGATCGATAACGTTATCCAGCGACTGATCGAGTTGATCCAGACCTTCCCGTTTATTTCGCTCTTCATCGCCATCGCTGCGGCGCTGCCGGTCACCATGCCGGTGGTGCAGCGTTATATGTTGATTACTATTATTCTGGCGTTTATTACCTGGACGAGTTTTTCGCGCGAGGTGCGCGGCAAGGTGCTGAGTTACCGCAATGCCGATTACACGGCGGCGGCGATTGCAGCTGGCGCATCGCACTGGCGGGTCATCACGACCCATATGATCCCGAATGCGATGAGCCATATCATTGTGGTTGCATCGTTCGCGGTGCCCGGTGCGATTGCCGCAGAAACTGCCCTCAGTTTCCTCAATCTGGGCATGCTGCCGCCAGCCGTCAGTTGGGGCGTGCTTTTGCAGGACGCCCAGCAGATCAAGTCAGTCACCCTCTACCCGTGGCTGCTGATTCCGCTGGGGTCTATCGTTCTGGCTTCGTTGTGTCTGTACCTGCTTGGTGATGGGCTGCGCGATGCGGTCGATCCGTATGCGTGAGCACGCGGGTTGTGTGGTATCATTGCCGCTGGCTCATTCACGTAAGAGAACCGGCACATCGAGGATCAGCATGCGAACCATTCCCTTCCTGCGCACAGCCGTTGCGTTGATTGCACTGACCATCATCGTTGCGCTGGC
>DAOTWI010000199.1:0-6064 GCA_034436075.1 Roseiflexus sp. | reverse complement strand
GCAGGGAACGCTGACGATTGACGGCAGCGGGCAGAACGTCACCATCAGCGGCAACAATGCTGTGCGGGTGATGATTGTGGACAGCGGCGCCGACCTCACCCTGCGCAACCTGACCATCGCCAATGCAAGCACCCCATTGAGCGGAGGAGGCGTTGTCAATTTTGGCACACTGACGGTGATCAACAGCTCCTTCTCTGGCAACAACGCTGGCAGCGGCGGCGGCATCGCCAACCTCAGCAGCGGCGTACTGGCCATCTCTCATAGCACCTTCTCCAATAACAACGCAACCTTCGGCGGCGGCATCGACAACGCCGGCGGTGCACTGACCGTGACAAACAGCACCTTCTCCAGCAATATCGCCACCGACAGCGGCGGCGGCATCTATAACAACCCTGGCAGCACGCTGACGGTCGTCAACAGCACCTTCTCCGGCAACACAACCAATGGCAGCAGTAGCAGCAGTGGCGGCAGCGGTATTTGGAATAATGGCACGCTTACGGTCAATAACAGCACCTTCTTTGGCAACTTCGCCAACGCTGGCGGCAACGGCGGCGGCATCAGAAACGGCGGCGCATTGATTGTGACCAACAGCACCTTCGCCAACAATAGCGCCCCCAGTCTTACAGGAGAGGGAGGCGGCATCTGGAACAATGGCACGCTCACGATCAATAACAGCACCTTCTCCGGCAATGCCGCTAACCCAGCCCCCGGCGGCGGCAACATTCGGATCAGCAGTGGTAGCGCGACAATCAGGAACACGATCATCGCCAACAGCGCCAACGGCGGCGATTGCGTCGGTATGCTGAGTGGCACGAGCAACAACAATCTCATCGGAAGCGCTGCCAGCGCCTGCGGATTGACGAACAGCGGGAATGGCAACATCGTCGGGCAGAACCCCAACCTCGGCGCGGTGACCGGCTCGCCCGCCTATTTCCCGCTCAACGCGGGCAGTCCGGCGATCAACGCGGGTGACAACGACACCTGCGCCGCCACCGACCAGCGCGGCGTCTTCCGGCCGCAGGGCGGCCGGTGTGACATTGGGGCGTTCGAGATGGGGGTCGTGTCGTTGCCTCTTGTGGTCCGATAATGGACGGCGTCGGGGCCGGTCTCAGAATGGGGGGCGTGTCGTTGCCCCTTGTGGTTCGATAGAATTGTGGCTACAATGAAGGTGGTAGAACACGGCGAGGGACGTCGTTGATATGTCGTTTGCATGGGACGAAGTCAAGAACGAGATCAACATTCGGTGCCATGGTATTGACTTCGCCGATGTTCCGATGGTGTTCAACAGTCCCATGCTTACGGATATTGACGATCGAATTGAATATGGAGAGGATCGCTGGATCAGCATCGGTGTGTTATCCCACATTGTGGTAGTTGTTGTCTGGACGGAACGGGATAGCGATACGATCCGAATCATTTCAGCGCGAAAGGCGAATAGACATGAGCGACAGCGATACGCAGCGTATCTCGCAAACCGATTGGGATCGGCTGGCTAAGATGACCGATGAGGAGATTGACTACTCCGATATTCCGCCTTTGAGCGACTCGTTCTTTGAACGAGCGACATTGATGCTCCCAAACGCGGTGGAGCTCGATCCCGATGTGTTAGCCTGGTTTAAGCGACAGGGACGAGATTATCCAGTGCGCATCAACCAGGTTCTGCGCGAGTATATTGCGCTTCAGAAACACTGATGCAAAAAGAGCGCCCTGCGGTATGGCGATGATTCGGAAGATAACCAGCTGAATGCGCGCACAAACGCAAAAGGAGGCGCCTATGCAGCTGGCGAGGCGAATCGCCCTATCCCCAGGAGCGCTGGCGCTGACCCTCTGCGTCCTGGTCGTCTGTCTGTGGACGTTCTGGGGCGTTGCGGAGATGTTCCACGAAGGGTGGTACGCGCCGTTCGAGTGGCTCTTCTTCCTTCTTCCGGCAGGAGTGTCGCTGGCGCTCACCCTCGTGGCGCTGACCTGGCCCCGCATCGGCGGGTGGATATTCATCGGCGCGGGGTTCGCCTTTTATGCCTGGGCGCTGGCCAGTACCGCAGCGCGTGTCGGGTTGAACCTGTGGACGGTGATCAGCTGGCTGCCAGTAAGCGGTCTGCTGGCGGTCGTCGGGGCGTTCTTCCTGCGCGCCGCGCGCCGTTCCGACCCGCTGTTCAGCGCCGATTCGCACTGGTGGCGGCGCCATCTGCGCTACCTGATCGCCATCGGCGCGCCGCTCCTGATCGGTCTGGGGACGGCGGCGGGACCTGCCATGCGCATGGTGCGCCGGGTAGACGATGGCAACTACGGCGCCCGCCTCATTCAGGGGAATGGTGTGACGCTCATCTGGGCGCCGGCGGGTCCGGGCTGGCAACGTGACATAACCTGGAATGAGATTGCGCTGTATGGTCTGCCGCCGGTCGGGTTCGACGGCAAGGCAGCGGGGCGCAATGGACAATGCACCCCGGCAGGAAGCGACGGGTGTGCCTCGGCTGCCGATATGCAGCAGTTCAATGTGTGCCGCTACCTCAGCGACGATGGTATGCGCCTTGACACGACCGTACAGGGATACTGGCGCATGCCTTCCACTGATGAAGTCGTGCGTTCCCTGGTGACCCATGGCGAGCATGCGGGATGCACGTGGAATGGGGGTGTTGGCGGTCAGCCGTGCGCCACGCTTCCAGACAAAGAAACCCTGCTCTGGAACCCCGGATTTCCAGTCATCTATCTGTGGACCGCCGATGAAGCCGGTCCGTCGGAAGCATACGATGTGACGTACAACGGCGCGGTGCGGGCGATGCCGAAGTTCACGGCGCTCGGAAGCCAGGGGTATCGGTGTGTGCGAACACCGTAAATCTGTGGTACTATATCAGCACTATGTTGTGCTTTTGTTCACAAGCGCGACGGTGGCTTGCAGCCGGTGCGCTTATCGCACTCCTGGCGCTGGTTGCTGTGCCACCAGTCTCGGCGCATGTCGGCGACGCTGGTCCGGTCCAGACGATCGTGATGGACGCCGGTCCCTACGAACTGGCGGTCACGATGACCATTCCCCCCGCGCTTCCCGGTCCGCTCCTGGTTGATATTGCTCCCGACGGCGCACCGCTGCCTGAGACCTTCGAGGTGCGCCTGACGCGCTACGGCAGTCCGTTCCCGGAAAAACCTGCGGCGCTGCTGACCCTCGGCGGCGCACTCAGCGTCACCACCCGCCTCGACATCGACGCCCCTGGCGATTGGGAGGTCGAAATCGTTGCGCGCGGCGCCTCCGGCGAGGGGGTTATGCGCATGCCGGTAACGGTCTTTCAGCCGCCGTTGCCGCCAACCACGGTTCCGCTCGCAATCGCTCTGGGAGTGCTGATCGTCAGCCTGCTGGCAGGCGCCGCCGTTGGCGCGGGTGGTCGCCATGCCCGTCCCGGCTTTGCTGGTGCGCTTCGTTTGCTGAACTATGCTGCCTTTGCCTCGGCAGTGGCGTCCGCCGTGCTTGCCTGGCTGCAATTTACGCCGCTCCAGGCGGAGACGACGCCCGCCGTTCCGGCGTACAGCGGCGGCGCGCCGCACGTCAACCTGCTGCTGGCAACCGAGCCGCAAACGCCGGACGCTGGCGCGCCGCTCATCATGACCCTCGACCTGCGCGATGGCGCCACCGGTCTGCCCGCCGACGATCTTTCGCCGCACCACGATGCGTTGCTGCACCTCGCTGTCGTCGAAGACAGCGGCGGTTTTTTTGCGCACCTGCATCCGGCGCGGGTTGCGCCAGGGTTGTATACTGTTACGCTTGTCCCTGATCGTCCTGGCACATATACGGCATATGCGGAATTAATGCGACACGGCGGCAGTTTGCAGGTGGTCGCCGGGCGCTTTGCGGTCGGCGGACAGGTGCAGATCGACACGGCGCCGCCGCCTGCGCCCGGGTTGGGGGTGCGATCAATGGGCGATCTGACCGTTGAGGTGCGCGCACAGCCCACGCCGCTGCGCAGCGGCCAGTTGACGACCCTCTCGGTGATCGTGAGCGATGCGAACGGTCCGGTGCGCGATCTGGAACCCTGGTTGGGAATGGGCGGGCACCTGATGATGCGGCACGTCAGCGAGGCGCTGTTCAGCCATATTCACGCTGCTGCGCCCATTGCCATTCCTGGCAGTACGCTGCGCTACGGACCAGAACTGCGCTTTGTGCACAACTTCCCGCGTCCTGGCGTCTACCAGGCGTGGTTTCAGTTCCGCCGCGCTGGCGAGGTTATCACTGTGCCAGTGACCCTTGAGGTGGAATCCACGAAATAGAGCGGTGTTCGTGATAACGTGCATCGCCCGATCCGTGGACATCCGTCCCAATCCGTGCGAATCCGTGTTCTATGACATGCTTGATTTTTCAAACAGTACGCTGTCGTATTCCAATAGTGTTCCTGCTCCTTGCACTGCTGTTCCTCGCCGGATGCGCAACAGAGGGACCATCGACCGTCCAGACGCTGAGTTACAATGTGACCCTGACGCTCGAGGAGCGGCGCATGGGAGAACATCCCGCCTTTATCACCATCGAACACCGCGAAGGAGTGCAACCCGGACCCATCGAGTCGGTCAGCATTGTGCCGATGATGCGGCAGCACGGCATGGCGTCGCCAGAGGTCATCGCCCAGCCGCTTCCGGATGGGCGCTACCGCGCAGATGGGCTGCTCTTCTCGATGGACGGCGACTGGCAGATTGAGGTCTATATCGACCGCAGCGATGCGCGGGAAATCGCGACTTTCCAGGTGCGAGTGTGGCCCTGATCCCTGGCGATGACCGTCACCCACACCAGCGCACCTCGCAGGCGGGGAACAGACCGCTGCCGGGTGCGGCTCTGGGCGTTCCGCCGGCGCTCGCTGGGTGACGGTCATCTGCACCAGCGCGCCCCGCGAGCAGAGAACAGACCGCTGCCGGGCGCGACTCTGGACGTTCCGCTCACTGACCCTGGGTGACGGTCATCTCGTCACATCCTGAATGTCACCGTCAGGCGCCCGAATTGCAGGCGTGCGCCATCTTTCAGCGGATGCGGCGCACCCGGCTCGATTCGCAGACCATCAACCCGCGTATAGTTCGTGCTGCCCAGATCGACGATCGACCACTGCCCGCCGCTGTGGATCAGGCGTGCGTGCTGGCGACTCACGCCACCGCTCTCGCCGCCGAAGGGTGTCAGATCGATCTCCGGGTGAATGTTGCTGATTGGGTCTTCGCGCCCAATGGTGATCTCCGCCTTATCCACAGGAACAGCGATTTCTCCCTGCCCGTTGTCGAACACCAGACGCGGTCCAGACGGCGCCGCCAGCACTGTTACGGCTGCTGAGGGCAGATCTTCCGGCGGCGATGTGACCGTCACTGCTGTGTCGGGCGTTGCCGGTGCGGTAAAAGGAAGTGGCGCAACGGGTTCGACCGGGCGCGCTGGTGGCGGTGCAGCAGGTTCAACGACAACCGGCGCTGGTGGCGGGGCAACGGGGACCGGTGCAGCAGGCGGCGCTGCTGGCGCAGGCGCTTCAGCAGCGGGCGCAGCAACGCCGAGTGCAGCAAGTTCCGTCTGCGCTTTCGCCAGCGCATCGCGCGCCTCTGCCAGCGCCAGGGTAATAGCGTGGGGCGTCGCCGCGCCAAACGTCGCCTGCATCTGCTCGAGTTGGGCGATGATCTGCTGCTGCCGGGCGATCTCGTCGTTCAGCGCCGCAACGACGGCCGGATCAACAGGCGGCGGCGGCGGTTGTAGTGCGTCGAGTTCCGCCTGCGCCTTTGCCCGTGCATCACGCGCTTCATTCAAAGCCAGGGTGACGGCGTGGGGCGTTGCCGCGCCAAACATCGTCTGCATCTGCTCGAGTTGGGCGATGATCTGATCCTGTCGTGCAATTTCGTCGAGGAACGCCTGGCGTTTCGCTTCATACTCCGCCTGCACATCAATGGCGGGGGCTGCCGGCGCAGGCGGAGGCGCTGCCGTTTCGACCGGCGGCTCAACAGGGGCTTCTGGCGCCTCAGGCGCGACTGGTGCAGCTGGCGTGATTGGCGGGGGCGCCGCTTCGATCAGTGTTGGCAGAGGTGGCTCGAAAGGCGCCGGTGGAGCGACCTCGGGTGCAGG
>DAOTWI010000198.1:0-2115 GCA_034436075.1 Roseiflexus sp. | reverse complement strand
GCGCCGATCTCCTGTTCAACAATGCTGGCGTGGCGATGTGGGGCAACTTCGATCAGGTCAGCGACGCTGACTTTGAATGGCTGTTCAGCATCAACTTCCATGGTCTCGTGCGCATGACGCGCGCACTCCTGCCGCTGCTGAAGGCGAGCGACGATGCGCGCCTGGTGAACATCTCAAGCGTGTTTGGGCTTGCCGCGCCATCGGGGCAAGCGGCATACGCCGCCAGCAAATTCGCTGTGCGCGGCTTCTCCGAGGCGCTGCGACACGAACTCGCGTCGACATCGGTCGGCGTGACGGTCGTCTTTCCCGGCGGCGTGGCGACATCCATTTCGGAACGCGCACGCCAGCCGGCAGCAATGTCCCGCGAGGAGATCGAACAGGGATTGGCGCGCTCGCGCCGGTTGCTGAAATTGCCGCCCGAAGTCGCTGGCGAAACCATTGTTAAAGGGGTCGAGCAGCGCAAAGCGCGCGTCCTGATCGGGCGCGACGCGCACATGCTCGACCTGCTCGTGCGCCTGGCGCCAACCGCATACTGGAGCATCATGCGGCGCATCATGGGGCGATGAGACGACGGGTTGGCGATTCTTAACACACGTCGCTTGCACTGCTCCCGTTCGCGTAGTACAATGGAGCAACAAGGATGTTAAGCCTCTGAATCATTCATTCGTAGCCTGGAAAGGACGACAAACGTGGTTCAGACCGTTTGCGGCCCGCACGGTTACGGAGACTCGAAGACCACTGTTGTTATTCGTTGATGACAAACGAAGCCCTCACCCGCCTGACTGGCGGCTGGGGGCTTTTTGCATCCTTCGCAGCATCGTTGCTGCGCATTGATCGTTGTCGTCCGCCCGTCATGCGTGCGGGCAGTGATGCAGGAGGCCAGTATGAACCTGATCGTGAACAGCCGCAACGGCAAACTCTCGGATCGCCAGCGCCAGCACATCGAGCAAAAACTCTCGCGCCTCGACCGGTATCTTGATCGGATCGACAAAGTCACGGTCGAGCATATTGAAGAAATGCGACGCAGTGAGGGGAATGTCCATCGCGTGCAGGTGACGGTCATCGGCGATCACGGGGTTATGGTGCGCGCCGAGCGGCGCGCGCCGGAATTGTATGCGGCGATTGATGAAGTGTACGACACGCTCCAGCGCCAGATCGAGCGATACAAGGATAAACACTGGCGGCGCGGCAGGCTTCGCCGTCAGGGAGGGCAGATTATCGAGGCGCTTCCTGAACCAGTCGCTGCCGCTCCCGCCGAAAGCAGCGAGGAAGAACAGCGCCCGCACATTGTCCGCACGAAGGAGTTCCAGGTGAAGCCCATGTACAGCGATGAAGCGGTCGAGCAGATGGAACTCCTTGGACACAGTTTCTTCATTTTCCAGGACGCAGAAACCGGGAAACTGAATGTGCTCTATCGCCGCCAGGACGGCAACTACGGTCTGATCGTGCCGGAAGTGACCGGCTGATCGCGCAATGACGCGCAGCGCTCACTAATGACGTTGACTTCCTCGTGATTGGCGGGGGCTGAGCCTGTCGAAGCCCCCGCCAGCCGCTCCGCTCTGCCGAAGGCAACAAGCGCCGTCTCGCGGCTCGCTTGTGAGGCGACCGCGTAACTCCTTTCAGGTGACGCTATCTGCGCCGCTCACGCCGCCTGCCAGATCGCGGCTGCGCCATACCCGACGACCCACGGCGCATCCGGTTCGACATCGCCAGAGGTTCCGTAGCGTAGAATGGCGACCTGATTAGCGCCGAGGGCGCGACACGCCCATAACACGGCAGCGATCGCACCGCTGCCGCAAGCATACCCGACCCCTTCCGGCTCGGCGGCGATCACCGCATCAGGATCGAATGCCGCAACCCGGCGCAACAGTTCAGCGTCGAGCTGGCGCGCAACCGGCGCTGGTTCATAGTGTGAGAGATCCGAACTGGCGATCAGCAACGCATCGCGTCCCCGCACCGTTTCCGCCAGCGCCGCGCCAAGCGCCGCAGCCGTCGCGGCGCGCTGATCCGCCAGCATCACCGGCAGCAGGCGGAACGGTCCGAGGATGCATTGGAGAAACGGCAATTCGATCTCGATAGCATGCTCATCATCATAGCGCCGCCGCGCCAGACCAG
>DAOTWI010000197.1:0-2084 GCA_034436075.1 Roseiflexus sp. | reverse complement strand
CTGAAGCCCTCGTTGAGCGCCGGAAAGCCCCTGCGGGGCGCACGGGACGCCGTTCCACATCTCGGAGCAGCAGCGCAATCACGGACAAGATCGCGCCGTCTCTGCACACAGCGGATGGCGATAAAACCTGTGACAGCCCCGCAGGGGCTTCCATGGACTGAGCAAGGGCTTGAGCCCGCAGCTTATTTGAGGTTATGAGTGAAGGGGATTGGCTGTCCAGCAAAATCGCCTTTACGCAACCAGCCGCGCGCCAGATCAAGGACATCACTCATACAGGACCCTTCCCTCGCAACGCGGCGGTAATGAATGCGTGCGGAACGTTCGCCCATTGCGCCGCCTCATCGGGCGTCCAGACGACAACATCTTTTGCAGGAAACAATCCAATCAACGCGCTCAGGTAACGTGCAGACCGCCTGGAGCGCGGCAGGCTGGACTCTTCAATGATGAGCAGGATGTGTTCCCCACGACCCTTGAGGTCGAACGGCGTCTCTGGAGCGGGCAAGAACCATCCCGCCGCGATGTTCCGGCGCAGGGCGCGATCAACGGCGCAGACCTCACGGTTCAGGCGGATTTCTTCCGCCAAGACCCTTGAGGTCGGGCGAAGCGCCAGAAGGAGACAGAGGTCGTGGCGCTGGCGACGTGTATTGGCAGCGCCGCGCCTCTGGCGCAGACCTCAAGGGTCAACGGCGCGAGACGTTGCGGTGCAACATCTCTTTCCACCTGCAACCTGCAACCTTCATTGCCTCTCCCCTCTTACCTCTCGCCTCTCGCCAACTTTCTCACCTTCATCTCAGGCAGAAGTCGTTGTCTTGTGGTAGACTTTTTATACAACCCTGCTGACGCTCGCACCATTCCCCACGCAAAGGAGAGGCGCATGCGCGTGCTGGCGCGTCTGGCGGTAGCGATAAGCGTTCTTCTGGCGCTTGCGGCATATCTGATACCGGCGCCGGTTCAGGCGCAGGCGACGCTACCACAATGGTACGAACTCCGAACTCAAAAGTTTGCGATCCTGTATGCCGATGGCGATCTGGCACAGGCTGAGGAGTATGCGACCTTCGTCGACGAGGTGTACGACGAGATTACGTCGATCTTCAGCCATGCCGCGCCGACGCCGGTGACGCTGCGCCTCTATCCGACGCGCCGCGCCTACGATGCCGCCAATCCGCTGGCTGCGTCGGTGCAGGGGATCATTGCGCACGCCGATTTTCGCCGCAATGAGGTGGTGGTCATTCTCGATCAAACGACCAATCAATCGCCTGAAGAGATCAAAAATAACGTCCGCCACGAGTTGTCCCATATTGTGCTGGCGGACCTCTCCGCGAATCGGCTGAACGTCGGTTTTCACGAAGGCATCGCGCAGTATGTCGAGCGCCCTTCGCCCGACCTGGAGCGCAAGGTGACGGCGCTGCGGCAGGCGCTGGAGCGCGATGCGCTTCTGCCCTGGAGCGCCCTCGATGACCGCGATCAGATCTATGGCAGCCCGCAGATCGGGTATCCGCAGACCCTCTCGATTGTCGCGTTCCTGGTCGAACGCTATTCGTTCGTCAAATTGCGCGAGTTCATCACGACGAGCGCGCGCAGCAGCGGGTATCGTTCGGCGCTCGAACGCACATATGGCGTGCCCGCGACGGATCTTGAGCGCATGTGGCGCGAATGGCTCCCTTCCTATATCGATGGCGGATACCAGCACAATGCGCTGACGGAGTATGACCTGACCCCGATCGAGACGCTGGTCGCTGAGGGGCGCTACGCAGATGCCAAGCGCGAACTCGAACTGGCGATCCCCTGGTTGCGCAATACGCAGCAGAACGACGTGCTGGCGCGCGCGCAGGACTTGCTGAAGCAAAGCGAAACCGGTCTGTACGCCGAAGACCTGGCACGGCAGGCGCGCGCGGCGCTCGAGGCGAATGATTATGCGACTGCGGCAAACCTTGCGCGCCGCGCGCTCGATGCCTACACGTCGCTCGATAATCAGAACCGCATTGAAACGCTGACGGTGTATGCCGCCATCGCCGACCGCGGGTTGCGCGCGACGGCGCTGCTCGAACGGGCAACCGCGCTCGCCAGCGACTGGCGCACCTTCG
>DAOTWI010000196.1:0-3312 GCA_034436075.1 Roseiflexus sp. | reverse complement strand
AGAGGCAAGAGGTGAGAGGTGGCATTGCCCCTTCGTGCCTTTCGTGATCTTGGTGGAGAGCAGGGGCAAGCGGCGGAACGGTTGCATGTGGGAAGGTGAAAGGTGGAAGGTGAGTCCCTGCTCCCTGCTGCCTGCTGCCCATTGCCTACTCCCTGACCTGTTCCTGGTTCTCGGTTCCTGGTTCTCGATTCTCGGTTCTCGTAACCCCTGACCCCTACTCCCTACTCACAAGGTTGAACGAGGTATGCACACAACATTCGATGGCATTCTAACCGAACGCGACTGGAAGCGACACATCAGCCACCCGTTCGAGGTTTCTGCTGGTGCGACCCGGCTCTTCATCCGCTTGCGCTTCGAGCCGCCGGTTGTTGATGGCATTGATACTATGCTCTGCCTCTCACTCTTCGACCCGGATGGATTCCGCGGCGCCGGGCATCGTGGCGGCGCGCAGCACGATGTCGTCATCGATGGAGCCCATGCCACCCCTGGCTATCTCCCCGGTCCGTTGCCAGCCGGTTTGTGGGACGCAGTGGTTGATACGCACATGGTGGCGCCTGGCGCACCATGCCGCTATACCCTGGAGATTCAGACGACCAGTGAGCCTGTGACAGAACCGGCGACGGCGCTGGTTCCCCAACTGGTGAAAACTCCGGGGCGCGGCTGGTACCGTGGCGACCTCCACGCGCATACGATCCATTCGGATGGCGCGTGGGACATCCCGGCTCTCCTCGCCGCAGCGCGCGCCCGCCAACTCGATTTTGTGACGCTCACCGATCACAACACAATCTCGCAACTCCGTGACATCGACGCACTGACGACCGATGACCTGCTGGTGATGGGGGGGATGGAACTCACCACGTTCTGGGGACACGCATTGAGCCTGGGAACGCGCCGCTGGATCGACTGGCGCATTCGCCCCGGTGAACGGAGCATGCCGCAGATTGCCGCCGACATCGAAAAAGAAGGCGGATTGTTCGTCATTGCCCATCCACTCGCGCCCGGCGACCCGTATTGCACCGGTTGCGACTGGCGCTACGTCGAAATGATGCCAGGCACAGCGCGCGCCGTTGAGGTATGGAATGGCTTGTGGAATGGCGACAGCAACAACGAAGCGGCGCTCGCGCTCTGGTACGAGTGGTTGAACTGGGGGCTGCACCTGACGGCAACCGCCGGAACCGACGCGCACGGTCAGGCGCCGCCGGAGGCGCGCCCTGGTTTCAACGTCGTGTATGCGCCACGCCGCGATGAAAGCGCCATCCTGCGCGCCATTGCGCACGGCAGGCTCTACCTGAGCAGCGGTCCAGTTCTCGAGTTGAGCGGTGCGAGCGGCGACACAACCGTGATGATGGGAGGGATGCTTCCCAGAAGCGCCGCGACGATCCGCGCCCGCTGGCGCGATGTTCCCGCCAATGCGCGCCTGCGCCTGATCGCCAATGGTTCGCAACTCAGCGAAGACATCGCCACGCCAGCCGGAGAGCGCACCTGGAGCCTGGACGAAGGCGCCGCGCAGTGGTGCGTCGCCGAGATCCGCGCGGCGGATGGCGAGTTGCTGGCAGTGACGAACCCGATCTACTTCGCTCCCGAAGAGTGAACGTTGAACGTTCAACGTTCAACGTTGAACGTTCAACGCTTACAGGCTCTGCTCACGCCGATAAGACTCATCGAGCACTTCGACGACGTGCATGACCCTGGCGTTCAAACCGGCCTTGCGCACGCCTGCGATCAATTGCAGGTGGCAGCCGGTGTTGGTGGTGACCACCAGGGTTGCGCCAGTGGCTGCAACATCCCGCATCTTGGCGTCGAGCACCTGATCGGCAATGTCGGGTTGAGCAATGTTATACACGCCAGCGCTGCCGCAGCAGCGGTCGGGTTGGCGCAGTTCGATCAGTTCCAAACCGGGAATAGCGCGGAGCAGATCGCGCGGCTGGCGTAAGACGCGCTGTCCGTGGCGCAGGTGGCAAGAATCGGCATAGGTGGCGCGAACACGGATCTCGCCACGCGGCGGACGGTGCAGATGATCAGCGAGGAACTCATTCACATCGCACACCAGCGACGCAAAGCGCTGCGCTCGTTCCGCGTAGACCGGATCGTCCTTCAGCAAATGCGGATATTCCTTCAATGCCAGCCCGCACCCGCCAGCATTGACAATGATCGCCATCACGTCTTCCGCCAGAAACGCATCGATATTGCGCCGCGCCAGCGCGCGCGCCGCGTCGAGTTCACCGACGTGCGCGTGCGCTGCGCCGCAGCACGTCTGCGCCATTGGCGTCACAATCTCAAAGCCGTTGCGCCGCAGCACGCGGCGCGTCGCCTGATTGACCGGCGCCAGGAATGCCTCCTGAATACACCCGATGACGAATGCTACCCGCTCGCGTCGCTCGCTGGCAGCGGGAGCAGGTGCGCTGTAATCGACATAGTGCGGCGTGAGCGGCGGAATGATCGCCTCCATGGCGCGCAGATGCGGCGGCAGCACGTTCAGACGACGAACGAGCGTCTGAAGACCGGTTTTCTGGTAGAGCCACAGCGCCGATGCCAGCAGTTTCAGGCGTGCACGATGGGGCATCAACTGATGCAGCCCGACCCAGCGCAACACTCGTTCAGCGGGAGAGATGGGGCGATGCTGCTCAACCAGTTCGCGCGCCGGTTCAAGAAGCGCCCCATAGTGCACACCGGACGGGCAGGCTGTTTCACAGGCGCGGCACGCCAGGCAGCGGGTGATATGGGTTGCAAACGCGCCATTGACCTGATCTTCGGCGATCCTGCCTTCGCTGACAGCGCGCATCAGCGCGATTCGCCCGCGCGGCGAGTCCATTTCTGTGCCAAACACGTCGTAGGTCGGGCATGCCTGAAGGCAGAGGCCGCAGTGAATGCATTGATCCAGTTTTGCGCGATATTCCTTGCTCTGCAGCAACTCAATAACCTGGCTCATAACACTCCTGGCAACTATTTCTGTGACCCCGTATCTGCGCTTCCGCGCATTGTACTACAACTTGCACAGAAGCATGATAAGATAGCGCGAGCAAATTGCACCGAGGTCTGACTATGAGCACTCAGCCACCCGAATGGCGCCTGCCTACACGCCTGGTTCATGCCGGTGAACGTGCGCCAGCGCCCGCCGCCATGCCAACCGCAACGCCGATCTACACCAGCGCAACCTATCTGCATCCCGACTTCGCGGCGCTTGATGAGGCGCTCGAAGGCGATAGCGGGTATGTGTATACTCGTCACGGCAATCCGACTGTAGCGGCGCTGGAGGAGGCGATGACCATCGCCGAGCGCGGCGCGGGCGCGGCTGTGTGTGCGTCGGGGATG
>DAOTWI010000195.1:0-2058 GCA_034436075.1 Roseiflexus sp. | reverse complement strand
TGCAACGGCGCTACTCGTCTTCCAATTCGGCGCGCAGCAGTTCCCGCCGATACATCTCGGCGTACTGTCCGCCACGATCAAGCAATTCACGGTGCGTGCCGCGCTCAACGATCTCGCCGTTGTGCAGCACGATGATCTGATCGGCGTCCTTCACGGTTGCGATCCGCTGCGCAATAATGATGCTGGTGCGCCCTTTCATCATCGAGCGCAGACCGGCAAGAATCTCGGCGGCGGTGTGTGTATCGACGCTTGACAACGCATCGTCGAGGATCAGGATCGCCGGGTCGCGCAAGATGGCGCGCGCGATAGCGGTGCGCTGCTTCTGCCCGCCGGACAGAGTGACGCCGCGCTCGCCGATCAGCGTGTCGATCCCTTCCGGGAATTGCTCGACATCATTGACCAGCCGCGAGACAGCAAGGGCATGGGTAATCTGCTCGTCGGTCGCGTCCGGTCTGCCGAACATCACATTCTCGCGGATGGGCACGCTGAACAGGAACGTATCCTGCGGCACATAGCCGATGCCGCGCCGCAGCGCGTCGAGCGGCAGGGTGCGCACATCATACCCATCGACCAGCACCTGCCCTTCGTCCGGGTCGCGCACGCGCGCCAGCAGGTTGACGAGTGTGGTTTTGCCGGCGCCGGTTGCGCCGACAATCCCCAGCGAACTGCCCTGCGGGACGCGGAACGAAATGTGGCGCAGCACCCATGCTGGCGCGTCTGAAGGCAATGGATGGTCAGCAGGCGACGGGGCGCGCTGATACCCGGACGAGTCGCCGTTCACGCTCTGGTTGTGCGAGACGCGCAACCCGACATTGCGAAACTCGACCGCGCCCTGCACGACGAAGTCGCGCGGCGCGTCGGGTGGTGCAGCAATCGCGGGACGGCGCTGCAACACCTCGCCAATGCGCACCAGCGACGCCGCGCCCTGCTGGTAGAGATCGACCGTCCACCCAAGCGCAATGACGGGCCATGCCAGTTGCGCCAGATAGGCATTGAACAACACCAGTTCACCGACTGTCATCTCGCCGGTTGCGACCATGCGCCCGCCGATGAGCAGCACAAACGCGCCAATTGCCCCTAACATCAAGCCAATGATGGGCCAGAGCATGCCGCTGAGCAACACATAGCGCAGATTGAGCGCGCGATAGCGTTCATTCGCGTCTCGAAACACGCGGATTTCGGCGTCTTCCTGAGCATACGCCTTGATCGTGCGGATGCCGCTAAAGTTCTCCTGAGCGCGGGTTGAAATCTCGCCGAACTGATCCTGCACCTTGCGGAAGATCAGGCGCATGCGCCCGCCGATCACAACAAACAGCACCGCCACCATGGGCAGGAGCAGGACGACGATTGCCGCCAGCGTCGGGTTCGTAAGAAACATGAGCGTCGCGGCAGTCAACAGCAGCAACGTCGAACCGAGCAGGTTGCTGACGCCAGGACCAAGGAACATGCGCACCGCCGAGAGATCATTGGTCACCCGCGTCATCAGGTCGCCGGTGTGCATCGTGGTGAAGAACCCCTGATCGAGCGTCAACAATTTCGCAAACAGCGCCTCGCGCATGTCGAAATCGACCAGGTGCGATGTGCCGATGATCTGGGTGCGCTGCCCATAGCGCAGCACTCCTTCCACAAGCGCAGCGAGCAGCAACAATCCTCCGTACTGCAACAAGCGATCAAGCACAACGCCGCGCGTATTCAGGTCATCGACGGCAAAGCGCACAATCTGCGGGATCATAGCGGCGACTGCGGTCGCTGCCAGGGCGCACAGCGCGCCGATCAGCAACCGGCGGCGGTAACGCCGCACAAAGGGCCAGATGCGACGGAATTGATCCATGGACGCACTTCCTTAAAGATCAGAAGCGCCGCCGGATGTCACCCCGCGACGCGGTTCGATAAGTATAGCAGGAATCTAGACGTTGTGAAGAGTCAACATCCGTGATGCTCCCGAAAACAAAAACACCCGGCGACATCACCGGGTGTCTGCTGGCTCCCCGACCAGGATTCGAACCTGGAACCTACTGATTAACAGTCAGCCGCTCTACCGTTGAGCTATCGGGGATC
>DAOTWI010000194.1:0-3880 GCA_034436075.1 Roseiflexus sp. | reverse complement strand
GCCAGCGCCACGAGTCGAGCAGAAGCCGGTCCCACCGGGCGGGACGGGTGTGCAGCACAATGGCGACCGGCTCGTATGTCCACACGCCTGATGAGGCGCTTGCGCGCCGCTGCAGCAGGTCGGGAGCGCCGCGCAACAGGCGATCGCCAATGGGCGCCTCGAGTGCGGCGCCGGCAATTGCTGCCGCGCCGCGTTGCATCGCACGGCGCGTCTGTGCCACCCGTTCATCCCATGGCAGTGCTGAGAAATCTTCGAGGTCTTCGATTGCGGCGAGGAGGTGGCGTTTGTGGTTCTCACGCAGCGCAATACGCGCCCGGGCATCGGCTGTGGGTGCAGTTTGCGGCTGTTGACCGCCGCGCCAGTCGAGCCAGATGCGTCGCTCACACCGCATCAACCATGCGAGGTCAGCGGCGTCGAGCAGTGGAAGACTGGTAAATCGCAGGCGCCCGTCCGTAGGTCATCTCCTGCCAGGGGCTGCAACGTCAGACTCATTGGCTGTGCTGTCTATCGGGCACGCGGGAGACTCACCACGCACACACGACCAGAACGCGCTGCACCGTCGCCATGCGGCATGCCGCGCCGTATGCGTCGCCGATCCAGCGGCGAGGGTAATGTGGCTGGCGAGAGACGGCGCCAGCGCCACCTGATGATCGTCCACCTGAAGCAGCACGGCGCCATCAACGCCGATCGCCAGCACCCCGGCATCAGCGCCGGGCGTAACCCCCTGCCGCGCAAGAAACGCTGTCGCTGACGGTTCAGCATCGACAGCGGCAATCACGCCGCGCATTCCGGCAGTGCAAGCGGTGAGCGGTTGCGGGGTGCGGTTGATCGATGCGCGCGTGTCGGGATCGCGTTCCAGGAAGGCTTTGAGCGCCGCCACCAGACGCTCTGAGGTGATATGTTCGAGTTGGCACGCCAGCGTATCGGCTTCCTCTGGATCGATGCCCAGGTTCTCGACCAAGAAGATGACCCAGAGACGGCGGCGCGAGAGGATGCGCTGCGCCCACTCTTCGCCATCCGGCGTGAGAGTGACGCCTTTGTACGGCTGGTACGCGAGCAACCCCCGCTCTTCCAGCCGATGACACATTTCGTTGGCGGAAACCTGCGAAACGCCAAGTTTGTTCGCCAGCAGCGACAGCGGCACCGGCTGATCCGGCGCACTGCGCAGAAGTGCGGTCATCACCAGATACATTTCGACGCTTTCGCTCACGCGCCCCTCCCGCCATGTTTGGGCATGCCATAAATCTGAGGGTAGCATACGACGGCGAGCGCCGGCTGTCAACTATCCCCGGCTCTGGTATAATATCAACTGCAATGCTTAACTCAGTTCACCAGGGGCATACGCCTATGTCAGGTCTGTTCCGAAGCATCGCCGATGCGGTCTACCGCGAATATGATCGACGCATCAAGCGCGCCAGCCTGATCACCGAATACGGCATCGCGCATCACCACGATCACGAGGAAGCGCACGCCGACGATGAGGTGGCGATTGTGAACCTGGCGCCCGGCGCTCCGGTGGATGCCGGCCACGCCCATCCGGACACAATGGACGCACAAGGCGACGCGGCTGTCGAACGTCTCGAGATCGAACCGCTTGCAACCGGGAGCGAGTCCGCTCACACTCCGGCTTCAGCAGAAGCCGAGATCGAGGCGGACATCGTCAATGCCCCGCCGGGCGCGCCGATCCCGCGTGAGTGATGCTCACGGGTGTGAAGCCGCACTGCTCGGCGCTTCGCCGATCACCTGCAAAAACAACTCGACCACGTTGGGATCGAAGTGTTTCCCTGCCTGTAATCGAATATAATCAAGCGCTTCCTCGCGCCGCCAGCGCGCACGGTACGGACGGTCGGACTGAAGAGCGTCCCATACGTCCACGATTGCGAAGAGGCGCGCCGACAGCGGTATCTGCTCACCTTTCAGACCGCGCGGATAGCCTGCGCCATCCCATCGTTCATGGTGGCAGTAGGGAATGTCCAGCGCAGGGCGAAGGTATTCGATAGGCGACAGCATGGTGTACGCATAGTCGGGATGTCTTCGCATGATCGCCCACTCTTCTTCGGTCAGCGGTTCGGATTTATGGAGAATGGCGTCGGGGATGCCGAGTTTGCCAATGTCGTGCAGCAGCGCACCGCGCCGGATATGAGCGATCTGTTCATCGCTCAGACCAGCCGCTCGCGCCAGGCGCACCGTGAGTTCCGTAACCCGTTGCGAGTGTCCTTCAGTTTCGCGGTCACGCAGATCGAGCGCGCGCGCCCATCCCCGAATCGTCGCTTCATACGCCAGCACCATCTGCGCGTTCGAGCGTTGCATTGCCTCGAATGACTCCACACTGTCGATGGCGATGGCTGCCTGAACCGCCAGTGCCTCGAGAAAATCAAACCACTCCTGATCAGGATCGAGTTGGCTGCGGTGAAAGAGTTCCAGCACGCCTTTCACCTGACCTCTGGCGATCAGCGGCACGCCGCAATAGGTCACGAATGGTTCATAGCGCAGAACAGACGAGGAGCGCTGAGCGCCCGAATCACGGAGGTTTGCAACGAAGGTCATCCGCCGTTCGAGCGCAATCTGACCGGCATACCCCTCTCCTGCGAGCAGCGTCGTCTGCTGAGGCGCCAGCGATTGAAACCCGCGCCTGGCAGCAAACGTCAGCGTCTGCGTATATGGATCGAGCAACAGAATGGAAGCAGCATCCACGTGCAAATGCAGGGTAATCTGCTCAAGCAGAATATCGAGCACGGCACGCATATCAAGATTCGAAATGATCGCCTGATCAATCGTGCGCAAGGCGCGCAACCGTCGAAGATGGAGATGCAGCCTGTGCTCAGCGCGAATCCGTTCCGTTGCGTCTTCGATCGCCAGCAGAATGAATTCATCGGAATGCTGCATGCGGCGGGCGTTGAGCAGCATGGTGCGCTGGCCAATATGCTCGAAGTCATGCGTGACTTCATACCCGTCGAAATGAGTGTTGTTTGGCAGAATTTCCTCCAACAGGAGCCGCAGTTCAGGAATGTCCCATTGGTAATCGCCCAGTTCGTAAATGCGGCGACCAAGCGTTTCAGCGGGATTCGTGCGAAACAACTGGTAAAAGGCGCGGTTGGCGGAAACGACGCGCAACTGGCTGTTGAGGACGAGCAGCGGTTCACGCACCGTAGCGATAATGTTCTCGGCGAACGCGCGCGCCAGTTGTGCGGCGTGCAGCGTGGCGCGCGCGGCAGTCTGATCCTGAAAGGTGAGAATAACGCCGGTTATGTCGCCGGTTACCGTGCGGATCGGGGCGCTGGCGTCGCCAATCGGAATCGTGCGTCCATCACGGTTGACCAGTACCGTGCTCTGACCCAATCGAACGGCCGCGCCTTCGCGCAAAACCCGCGCAACCGGGCTTTCGAGCGTTGCACCAGTTTCTTCATCAATAATCTGAAAGACCCGCTCAAGCGGACTTTCCAGCGCCTCGGATTCCGCCCATCCGGTCAGGCGCTCTGCAGCGGGATTCATCAAGTTGATGCGTCCAGCGGTGTTGGCGACAATGACAGCATCGCCGATGCTGTAGAGCGCTGCGCGCAGATGCGCCTCGCGTCGCAGGAGTTCATCGTAGAGAGCGGATAACTCGCGCCGGGTCATCTTCCGCCGTGACGATCCGCCAGACGTGGTTTCGGGCATGTGAATGTCCTTCCTGGCAGGAACGATGTGCCAGTGGTGTATGCGATCGCTGTGCAGCAATCCGGCGCCTGGAAGAGAAAGGGGTCACGCCCCGTGGGAATATTCTTTCAAGAAGATGCGCTGACCGCATGAGTTTACTGGTTACGCTATGCTATCGAACAATTATAGCACCGGGCAGGCGAGATGTGACACGCATGAGGACGCAAGCCCCCCCCTTACCCCC
>DAOTWI010000193.1:0-6015 GCA_034436075.1 Roseiflexus sp. | reverse complement strand
TGCGCCCCGTCCGCCGCAACGCTATCTCCTGGCGCCGGAGGTGCGTCGCTGGCTCCCGCAACCGCTCAATGTTCCCGGTGGGACGCCTGCACCAGTGGCGCCGTTGCCGCTGGCGCTGCGCGCGACGATGGCGCTGCTCCTCGTCTGTACAGCAACGCCGTTGCCAGTATGCGCCGATGGGACGCTGCGCCGCACGGCGTTGCGGACGCTGTTGCCGCTCCTGGCGCTCGATGCACTCGATGAGGTTGTCGCTGTCTATGCCTTTCTGCTGCCCCTCCTGCGCGATCTTGGGTTGGTGACGACATATCGCGGGCGCTGCGCTGTCACCCCGGCGGCTGTGCCTTTTCTGTCGGCGTCGCTTGAGGCTCAACGGGCGCGCCTGATTGATGCCTGGATTCGCAGCGCAACTCCCGATTCCTGGCTGCAACGCCTGCGTGTGGCGTCTGACGGCATCGACTGGTCCCTGCTTCGCCGCCGCCTGGTGCAGTGGGTCGAAGCCGCACCGCCGGGGCACCTGATGCAGCCGAATAGCCTGTGCGCGGCGCTGATTGAGGCGTTCGGTCCGCTGGCGGACGCGCACACCCATGGGTTTCGCGTGGTGCGCCGCGCTCCGTGGCGTGCTCAGAGCGACATGCGGGTGCTGCTGGCGGCGCTGCAAGAACCGTTGCACTGGCTGGGGCTGGTTGCGTGGCGCGATGGGGGTGTCTACCGTCCGCTGGAATACGCCACACCGGAGAGCGATTGGCGCTACGACGCGCCTGGCGAGGCGTTTGTGCCGTTTGGCGGGGTCGATGCCGATACGCTGCGCCTGGCGCAAGGCGGTTGCTGGGTTCGGGGTGATGCGCAGGGGTTGACGTGGCGGATGATGCGCATCCCGCGCCTTCAGGAAGAGATGGTGCGCCAGGTGTTGCTGCATCGCGCCGGGCAGCCGCCGGATTCGTGGAGTGCGCTCTTCGCTCAAGGGACGCCGTTGCTGCGGTTGGTGGACGGACCTTTGCTGCTTGCTGATGAGCCTGGGGTTCTGGAACAGGCGTTGCGCTCGCGGAGCGTGCAACGTTCTGTGGAGACGCGCCTGGCGCCAGGGATTGCGCTGGTGCGCCCGGACCACGTTGCGGCGCTGCAACGCGCACTGGCGCGTCAGGGCATCACAGTCGCCAGTTGTGCGCCGATGCCTGCCGCAGCGCCGCTTGAAGGGTTGCGCCCTGGCGATTGTGCGGCGCTGCTGGTCGCCTGTGCGTTCTATCGCCGCCACGCGCCTGCGGGTATGCCGCTGACGATTGATGCAACCCTCGAGTCGCAGTTGTGGAGCGCGCTGTCGCCGCCGCTCCGTGACGCTGTCGAAGCGGCGCTGGCGCACCTTGATGCTCATTCGTGCATTGTAGTGGAACAGACCGACTCTTCCGGGAATGGTCATTGCTCTGCCTCGGAACATGCGCTATTCAGCGGATCGAAGCAACAATCCGCTGTGAACGAACGCAATCTGCTGGAAACGTTGCGTCGCGCCATTGCGCAACGCCGCACGGTGACTATCGAGTACGATGCCGGCGGCGAAGGACGGGTCGAACGCCGGACGGTTCGCCCGCTGGAACTGGATCAGCGCGGCGATGTCTGGTATTTGCGCGCCTATTGCCTGAGCCGCCGCGCGGAACGAACGTTTCGCCTCGATCGGGTGCGGGCGTGGATTCCGCTATCCGCCTCCCCGCTCGGCGGCTGAAGCCGCGGGCTCCGGTTGCGAAGCCCGCCTTCGCGGGCTGGACGTAGCGGTACCAGATTATTTGCTCAAACTCCATACGTCGCGGGCTCCTGCTGCAAAGCCCGCCTTCGCGGGCTAGACGTAGCGGTACCAGATTATTTGCTCAAAAACCATAAGTCGCAGGTAATGGCTCTTTTTGCCTTCGGCAGAGCGGTACGTGTCTTCTTTTGCGGTGCAGTGCGGCGGCTTTGCCGCTGCACTGCACCATCTTGATCGGGATCGCCACGCTGCCGCAGGCTCTGGCGAAGCCCGAAAACGCGCCACCGCGTACGTCCTGTCACCTGAACGGTATTGGCGCTAGACAAAGTAGTGCGTTGGGTCGCGGCTAACCGCGCCGATGCCAACGATCTGGATGCGTTTGACGGCCGCCTCGTCGAGACGATAGCAGCGCACGCTGTCGGTGTTCGGGTCGATCAGTGTGCGCAATTCTTGCAGCACTTTTGTGAATGACCGTGCGTCCAAGTCGCACTCGAAGACGCTATACTGCACGCGCGTCCCCCACCCTTTCAAGTATTTCATCACCTTCGTGCGCCGCTGGTCGTCGACGATGTCGTAACTGATAATGGTGAACATACGCGCTCCATGCCCGTACTCGATGTCGCCCTCGTGCAACTGGCGTTGGCTTCGACAGGCTCAGCGAACTGCTGGCGTTGGCTTCGACAGGCTCAGCCAACGCCAGAACAGGACTACCAACGGGTCGTCCGATGACCTCGGAGACTCCTCTAACGCGCGATCAGCGGCAGATGCACCAGGGTGTGCGGGTTGGGGTTGGCGGCGATGAAGGTTGAAAGCTCCGCCTGGCGCACAAACGGTTCGCCCTGACTGGTTGATCCGCTGGCGTTCACTGTGAATGTCGCCGTACCGGGTTGACGGGTTCCGATCAGAGACACCGCATAGACCCCGTCGCCAGCCGCACCGTCGCCGTGAAGTCCGTCGTCGTACATCGGCACGGTGAACGGCGTCGTCTGCCCAGGATACCGCACGCTGAGCAATACAGTTGCACTGATTATCGGCGCATCGTCTGCCAGGGTGACGAAGCAGACGATTGGTTCAGTCGTCAGATACACGGTTTTGCCGGGATAGAAGCCGAGGGTCAGATTGGCGCGCGCCATGGTTCGCACCACAAACGGTTCAGCAGCCGACGCCGGTTGCACGGTTGTTTCAGCAGTTTCGGCGCTGCGCGCTTCCAGTGATGAGTCAGCTGGCGCAGCCCCGGTTTCAACCTCCGGTTCCGGGTGTTCTTCTCCTGCGATCTCAGATGGCGGCGCGTCTGCTGCAACGATGCCTGGCGACGAAGCGGCGCGGCTGACGCGCATGCGCCAGACGCCTGGCGTGAGCGCCGGCGCGCGCACACGGTAGTAGGCATACGTTTCGCCGGAAACGTACACAACATGTGGGTTTGCGGCCGGGCTGCCGGGATCGATCATGCCGCCAGAAGGCGTTTGCAATGTCAGGGCGACTCCGGCGCCGGGGTTCGACCAACTGACCCAGAAGGTCGCCTCCGTAATCGACGAGTCAATCGTCACCTCCTGCGTCACAACGTCGCCAGGCGCAACGCTCCCATTCGCCGTCGCCAGCGTCTGGCGGTTGCTGACGGCGCCGGAAATCGTGTTGTAAATCCCTGCAAGTTGTTCCGGCGCGGGCGCGTAATGGTAGGTTCCGCCGGTCTGCGCCGCGATCGACAGCATCAACCGTTGATCGGCATCGCTGCCGAGCCCGATGGTGTGAACCGTCGTTTGCGCTGCGCGAATCTGCGGCAGCACGTCGACGACGTAGGGCGACGCATTCTCCTGCCCGTCGCTCAATAGCACAATCGCGCGCGGAATGACGGGATTGGCGCTCGAGAGCAATTGCTGGCTGCGCTGCAATCCGCCGCCAATCGAGGTAGTCCCACGACTGTTCAGTGTGTCGATGGCCGCCTGCGCTCTGGCGCGCACATCGTCCCACGCTGGACCAAGGGCGACATCATCAATATACCAACCATCGCGAACGCCAAAGGCGTTGGTCACCAACCGGAAGCGCACCCGGATCGTCTGACCGCGATAGGCGTCGAGACTGATCATCTCGCGCTGCCAGTTCCGGGCAATGCCGGTAAATGATCGCAGGCGCTGCCAGGTGACGCCGTTGTTCACGGAAATCTCGACCTCGCCGCGATCAAAGCCGTTTTCAATATCATAGCGATGCCAGAACATCAGGGCGGGCGCGGTCATCGAGGCAGGAATGACTATCGGCATTGCAATTTCGAGCGCGCTGTTTGTGTTATTCGCATAGCTCCCGGAAGGACTATCAGTCCATGCCCGTGCGCTGTTGCGCGCAACCGGCGTCAATCCCCACGGCGCCGCTGCACTCCACTGGCTCGCGCCAGCCTCCATGCCATCGCTGAAGAGAAATGCCGATGGTGGCGGCGTTTCGGCGATGGTCATCAGGGATAGGGGTGTTTCGATCAGATGGTCGAAACTGACGACGCCGATGCCATCGCCTGCCTGCATGAGATCGACGAACTGACGCGCCGCGTCGCGCGCCGCCGCCATTTTGGCGACCCCCATGCTGCCTGAACGGTCGATCGTCAGAATAACGCTGGCATTGGCAGCCCCAGCATAGGTGACCGCGCCGGTTTCTTTTGCAGTGACGCCGTTGATAGTCACGTCGAGATCATACCGTCCGCTTGCAGGTTGCGGCGGCGCCTGCACTTCGAGCACATAGCGAGCAGGCGTTATGTTGACAATTGTCGCAGGCTTGCCGCCGATGGTCACCGTGATGTCCTGCCTGGTCGCCTGCCTGGCGTATGCCAGCTCAATCGTCACCTTCGATGGGCGCGACGGCGCTCCGGCATCAACCGGTTGCTGCGTCGAGGGGTGCAGGATCTTGAGCGCAGGCGGCGCACTGCTGGAAATGGACGCGCCAGAGCAGCTCGACTGCCCGCCGCCAATCAGGTACGGCATAGGGTCTACCGTCACCCGATTGGGGAGCGTCATATACTGTGGCTTGTACGCCACCTCGAAGTGCAGGTGGGTAATAGGGTCGTTGCTGGCATAATAACGCCAGTTGCCCTGTCTTCCCAGCACATCGTTCTGCCGGACGCGCTGACCGACGGCAAGCCCTGGGGTGATGTAACTTTCGAAGGTGTCATCGTTCGCCAGGTGTTGATAGACAGTGTACACATCCCCGGCGATGCCTGGCACGTTCGTGTGCTTCAAGATGACGACCGAGAGCGGAAAGTTGTTCGGATTGGGGGCGCCCGGAGCGCTCCACGAACCGTTACGATTACCCCAGTAGATGCCAGCGACTTCGCCATCATAGACAGCGCGCACCTCGGCGCCAGGCATGGTCGTACATCCATTTGGCTCAGTACATCCGCACCTGCTGTTCGAGCGCCAGCTCCAGATGTCGATCCCCCGATGATGACCCCGTCCGTCACCGCTCCACGCAAGCCCCATGAAACCAGTCGTCGGCATAGCAAACACCGGACTCGTAGGTGGCGAATAAGACGCCGCACTGTGCGTGCTGCCAGGCAACCACGCCATCCAGACGCCGAAGACCCACAACGCCATCACCGCCATGCCCACGCGCATTTGATCGAAGGGAAACCATGGATCGCCTCCTCCTGTGAATGATGAGATTTCGCCATTCCCCGTGAAGCGGCATCAAGGCGGAGAAGCACGAGGCATCCTCAGCATATCTCAGCGTCTCGTCACAAATGCATCAATTGCCTGATGTATTCAGACTGAATCCCATATACCGCTCCTGTTCGCCGCGCAGCACGCGCGCAACCGCCTGCGCCTGCAGCAGGATCACCCGGCGCATCGGCGTCTGTTCGCCCCCCGGCAGCCGCACTCTGGTCTGGAGCAGCGTTTCGTACCGCTGCACCAGGAAGGCGCGCCCTTCCGCATCGAGATAGACTGCTTCGGGTCGTTCCTGCGGACGGTGGAAGCGTTCGCGCGCGATGGCGTTGGTGCGCACCATGTCGAGCACCATGCGGTCAACGATCACCGGGCGGAACTCTTCCAGCAGATCGAGCGCCAACGATGGACGACCCGCTTCAGTGACATGGAATGTGCCCAGGTAAGGGTCGAGACCGGTGATCTGCACTGCGGTGATGACATCGTGCAGCGCCAGGGTGTAACCGAACGACAGCATGGCGTTGATCGGGTCGGGCGGGGGGTAGAAGGCGCGCCCGCCAAATCCCCAGGCAGGCGGCAGCGATGCGCGCCAGGCGCCGAAGTAGGCGGCTGCGGCAGCGCCCTCGTGCCCGCGCAATACGT
>DAOTWI010000192.1:0-2376 GCA_034436075.1 Roseiflexus sp. | reverse complement strand
ACGACGCTCCGGCTGCCAGCGATTGAAATCGCCCCTGAAGGGCCTGCGGCCGCCCGTCCGCCTGCGCGGACGGGAACGGTGGCGTCCACTCGCGGTGAGCATGCCGAACCGCGCAGGTGGACGCCCGGCGGAACGCCTGCCCGACGCACCCCCTGCTTGCGGGGGGTTGGGGGGTGCTTACAAGGGTAGAGTTTTTGGACAAACTCTCATGTTAAGTTGCCCGTTTCAGGCATCAGAATGCCTCAAATCCCCCTCTCCAGCTCTGTTGGAGAGGGGGCGGGGGGTGAGGAAGAAAAAGGCTTCGAGACGCGGAAAACGCACCGCGCTCCCGAAAAACGCTACCCTTGAGAGGTGAGGTAGGGGGGCGCCAGCCCAGGCGCAGCGCCACAGAGACGCGCTTGATTGCCGCCTGACCATGCGCCTGGAACCTCACCGGAAAACGGACTTTACAGACTAATCAGTCGCCGGGCAGACTTCTCACTTCTCACTTCTCACTTCTCACTTCTCACTTCTCACCTCTCACTTCTCGGCGCTCCCCCAAATTCTGGTATGATAACAGTATTCTATCGCTTCACACACCAGGGATCGACCAATGACCTCCAACCGCTTTGCGTTCTTCAACGGGGAGTTTATCCCAATCGAACAGGCGCAGGTCAGTGTGATGACCGCAGCGCTGAACTATGGACTCGGCGTCTTTGAGGGCATTCGCGCCTACTGGAATGCCGGCGACGATCAGTTGTACGTCTTCCATCTCCGTGAACATATGGAGCGCCTGAAGCGCTCATGCGCGATTATGTTCATGGATCTGCCGTACAGCGCCAGCGAACTGTGCGACCTGACCGTTGAACTGCTCCGGCGCGAGGGGTTCCGCGAGGATGCCTACATTCGCCCGCTGGTCTTCAAAAGCGATCACACCATCGCCGTCCGGCTCAACAATATGACCGACGCCTTCGTGTTGTACGCTGTTCCCTTCGGCCAGTACATCCCCGGCGCGGCAGTGCGCGCATGCGTGTCGTCCTGGCGGCGCATCGAGGACAACATCATGCCGTCGCGCGCTAAGGTTTCCGGCGGGTATGTCAATTCGGCGCTGGCGAAGACCGAGGCGCTGCTCAACGGCTACGACGAGGCGATTGTGCTCGGCGGCGATGGGCAGGTTTCAGAGGCGAGCGCGGCAAACCTGTATATTGTGCGCAACGGCGCCCTGATTACGCCGCCGATTACCAGCGATATTCTCGAAGGAATCACCCGGCGAGTGGTGGCGCAACTGGCGCAGGCGGAACTGGGCGTGCCGGTCATCGAGCGACCCATAGACCGCACTGAGTTGTATGTGGCCGAGGAAGCCTTCTTCTGCGGCACCGGCGCAGAGGTCAAGCCGATTATCGAGATCGACCGGCGACCGGTGGGGAATGGCGCGGTCGGCGAGATAACAGCGCGCCTTGTGGAACTGTACAGCGCCGTCGTGCGTGGACAGCTGCCCGCCTATCGCGCCTGGTGTACGCCGGTGTACACGGACGAAGGAGCATGACGATGGCTGAGGCATGGCTGATTGAAGCGGTTCGCACGCCGATCGGGAAGCGGGGGAAGGCGCTGCGCGAGATGCACCCTGTTGACCTCCTCGGTCAACATATCGCGGCGTTGCTGGCGCGCGTCGGCGTCGATCCTGCTGCCATCGACGATGTGATCGCCGGATGCGTCAGCCAGTCTGGGGAACAGTCCGCCAACATCGCGCGCAATGCCTGGCTTGCCGCCGGTCTCCCCGAATCGGTCCCGGCGACGACCATTGACCGGCAGTGCGGTTCAAGCCTTCAGGCGATCCATTTCGCAGCGCAGGGGGTCATGGCGGGTGTCTACGACCTGGTCATCGCGGCAGGCGTCGAGTCGATGACGCGCGTACCGATCGGCGCATCGATTGCGGTTGGTCCGGGCACGCCGCTCAGTCCGGGGCTGGCGCAGCGCTACGGACTGGAGCGCGGTTGGTTCGATCAGGCGTACGGCGCGGAATGGATCGCGCGCGAGTGGCATTTCACGCGCGCAGACCTCGACCAGTACAGCCTGCGCAGTCACCGCCTGGCGGCCGAAGCGCGCGCCGCCGGTCGCTTTGCGCGCGAAATCATCCCGGTCAATCTACCGGACGGGAGCGTGTTCGACGCTGATGAGGGCATTCGCGCCGACGCCTCGGCGGAGCAACTTGCCGCGCTCACGCCTGCCTTTCCTAACCTGAACCTGATCACGGCCGGCAACGCCAGCCAGATTTCGGATGGCGCAGCGGCGGCGCTGATCACGTCGCCGGTTGCTGCGCAGGCGCTGGGGTTGCGCCCGCAGGCGCGGTTTGTCTCCTTCGCCGTCGCCGGGATCGATCCGGTCACCATGCTGACC
>DAOTWI010000191.1:0-5879 GCA_034436075.1 Roseiflexus sp. | reverse complement strand
CACCCGGGTGGGACATCGGGTGGCGCCCAGCACGGTCTATCGCCGGCTGCACCGTCATGGCTGGCGCACAGTGCAGCCGCGCCCGCGTCACCCCGACGCCAATGACGCCGCCCAGGCGGATCGATTCTCCGAACCCTGTGGTACAATGCGCATATCACCAGAAAGCAGGCGATGGCATCCATATTTGAGAGCGCAGGATGACGTCCGTTTCCCGCCAGTCGATGATCGCCGCGTCCCAGGAAGAACTCGATGCCCTGGCGCTCAGCGCTGCGCCGCGTCAGGGGCAGTGGAGCGAGGAAGATCATCTGCGGTTGAGCGATCACACAAGTGCGCTGGTTGAGTTCACCGGATCGGTATTGATGCGGTCTTTGACGTAGAATAGACGACGAGGACGGGTATGGTCAGGCACTTTCTTTCCGCTGCCGATCTGACGCGCGCCGACGCCGAGGCGCTGCTGGATCGCGCGCAGGCGCTGAAGGCGGAATGGCGCAATGGCGGGCATCCGCGCGACGCGCACGGTGCGTTGCCGCTTCAGGGCAAAACCCTGGCGCTGGTGTTCGAGAAACCATCGCTGCGCACGCGCGTCGCCTTCGAAGCCGGTATGACCCAACTCGGCGGGCATGGCAGTTACCTGTCGGCGAACGACATTGACATGGGCGGGCGCGAGAGCGTTCCCGACGTGGCGCGCAACCTCAGTCGCTGGGTGCAGGCGATTGCTGCGCGCGTCTTCCGCCACGCAACCGTCGAGACCCTGGCGCGCTATGCAACTGTGCCAGTCATCAATGCGCTGTCCGACCGTGAGCATCCCTGCCAGGCGCTGGCGGATATGCTGACGTTGCGCGAACAGTATGGGCGTCTCGAAGGATTGACTCTGGCGTATGTCGGCGATGGCAACAATGTCGCGCATTCGCTGATGCTCCTGGGCGCGACCCTGGGGGTGAACGTTCGTATCGGTTGTCCGCTCGATTACCGTCCAGATCCGGAGATTCTTGCGCTTGCGGAGGAGCGCGCTGCGGAGCGCGGCGTTTCGATCCAGGTGATGCCATCGCCGGTCGAGGCGGTCGCTGGGGCGGATGCGGTCTACACGGATGTATGGGCGTCGATGGGGCAGGAACACGAAGCCGCTCGGCGACGTCCCGTGTTTCAACCCTACCAGGTCAACGCAACCTTGATGGCGCACGCTCGATCTGGCGCGCTGTTTATGCACTGTCTCCCGGTGCATCGTGGCGAAGAGGTGACGCCGGACGTCATCGACGGTCCGCAGTCGGTTGTATTTGAGCAAGCGGAAAATCGGCTGCACGTTCAGAAGGCGCTGATTTTGACCTTGCTCGGATTGTAGAGGGCGCCTATGCACCTGATTGTCGTCGGATGCGGTCGTGTCGGATGTCTGCTGGCGCAGCAGATGGCCGCCGAGGGGCATTCAGTTGCGGTTGTGGATAAGAATCCGCAGGCGTTCAAGCGCCTGGGGCGCGAGTTTCGCGGACAAACGGTGCTCGGCGTCGGGTTCGACCGCGATACGCTGCGCGAGGCGGGCGTTGAGCGCGCCGATGCGCTCGCAGCAGTGACGAACGGCGATAACTCGAATTACATTACCGCGACGGTTGCGCGGGATGTCTTCCGTGTGCCGAACGTTGTTGCGCGCATTTACGATCCACAGCGTGAGGCGATCTACCGGGAACTCGGCATTCGCACCATCAGTTCCACCAGTTGGGCTGTGCATACCATCCGCCGGATCCTCCACGGTGATGAGGTCGTTTCATCAGTTCAGTTCGGCAGCGGAGAAGTGGAGATTGCGGAAGTCACTATCAGCGGACGGCTGGTTGGCCACTTTGTGCGCGATCTCTCGGTGCCCGGCGAGATTATGCCGGTCGTCATCGTGCGGCGCGGGCGCGCCTTTCTGCCAACTCCCGGCGTGCTGCTCGAAGATGGCGATGTGGTGCATGTCGCGGTGCTGGCAACAGCAACCGGACTACTCGATTCAATGATTCAGTAGACCCGTCGGAATGCCATGAACGTACTGATTGTCGGCGGCGGCAAAATTGGGCGTAATCTGGCGATGTTCCTGACTGCCGAGGGACGCCATTCGATCACCGTGGTGGAAAAGCAGGAGCAGGTGGCGCATTCGCTGATGCGCATTCTGCCGGATATTCGGGTGATCGAGGGGGATGGGTGCGATCCCTCAGTGCTGCGCGAGGCGGGCGCCGAGTTCGCTGATGCCGTCGCAGCGGTCACCGGCGACGACGAGGACAATCTGGTGATCGCGGTGCTGTGCAAACGCGAGTTTCGCGTCAATCGCGTTGCTGCGCGCATCAACAATCCGAAGAACGCCTGGCTGTTCACCCGTCGCATGGGGGTCGATCTGCCGATCGATACGGCGCAGACGATTGGGCGCGGGCTTGAAGCGGACATTAACCTTGGCGCGATTGTGCAGTTGACCCGCCTGCGCGAAGGGCGAATCTCGCTGATCGAGTTCACGGTCTCACCCGAGTCGAGCGCGGTGGGGAAGACCGTCGCTTCGCTGCGTCTGCCGCCCGATTGTCTGTTGACGGCCATTCTGCGCGGTGATGACGTCGTTCTTCCTTCAGGTGAAACGGTGATTCAGGCGGGGGATCAGGTGATTGCGCTGGCATATCGCGACCGTGAAGCGTCGCTATCGGAACGGTTCCAGTAGTATGGCGCGTCTGATCCGCAACACGCGACAGCGAACCGCATCGCGCGCCCCTGCTCGCCATCTGGTCGTTTGTCAGCACGACGGGCGGTTCGATAGCACGGTCGAAACCGCTGCAATCAGCGATCTGATCCAGCAGAAGGATCAGATTGTCTGGGTGGATCTGCACAACCCGCGTGCTGAGGATCTGGCGCTGCTCTCGGAAGAGTTTGGCTTCCATCCCCTGGCGATCGAAGATGCCACCCACCCGCACGAGCGCCCCAAAATCGACTCGTACAACGGATATTATTTTTTAATCTTCTATGCGCTGCGCTACGATGAAACGCAGAAGCAGGTTTCCTCGCAGCAGGTCAGCCTGTTCATCGGGTCGAATTATCTGGTGTGCATCCATCAGGACCCGATCGCTGCGATCGACGAAACGATCCGGCGCTGG
Organism: Roseiflexus sp.; assembly: GCA_034436075.1. Lineage (GTDB taxonomy): Bacteria > Chloroflexota > Chloroflexia > Chloroflexales > Roseiflexaceae > Roseiflexus. The sequence continues at coordinate 2,778 of DAOTWI010000191.1, read as the reverse complement.
CAGCGGTATGAACACGATTTTGGCGAGGATGTCGCCGAACTGCTCTATCATCTGCTCGACACGATTGTTGATGAGTACTTCCCGATCCTGGACGCTCTGATCGAGCGAGTCGAAGAGGTCGAGGCGCAGATTTTCGATCATTTTCGCCCCGAAGCGCTTCAGGAGATTTTCGCGCTCAAACGCGAATTGCTGTTGATGCGCAAGATCGTCGCCTCAGAACGTGATGTGCTGAACGTCCTCATCCGCAGGGAAGCGCCGATCTACCCGCGCGACATGGTGGCGTATTTTCAAGATGTGTACGACCACCTGATCCGTATCACCGACAGCATCGACACCTACCGCGATCTGCTCTCGAGCGCCCTCGATGCGTTCCTCTCCCTTCAGTCGAACCAGTTGAACGAGGTCGTCAAAACATTGACGATTGCCTCGATCATTCTGATGTCGGCAGCCCTGATTGCTGGCGTGTATGGTATGAACTTGGCGTAGACACAATCAGGAAATCCTGCCCTCCAGTCAACCGGGCGGTGACATCCAACGCCAGCCCGGTCTCTGTGTGTACGAGCCGTGCTGTGATATCGAGCGTGTCCACAATCTTCGCTTTGAGATCGTCGTCTGTAGCGGGCAGCATCGGGCGAATCTGCCGCGCCAGCGCCAACGCACGTTTGACGACATCGTCGGGAGCGACTGTGCGTTCGATTTCGGCGGTGAGGCGCGCCAACTCCTGATTGGCACGGCGCTTTTCATCGTCGAATATTTGTCGTTGCGCTGTGAGTTCATCCTCGTCGATCCTGCCTCTCACACAGAGATCGATCAGACGGGCGATACGTGCTTCAGCTTCAGTGACTATCTGCTGACATTTCGTCCGGCGCGCTTCAAGGTCGGCGACCGAGGCGCGCAACTCGGAAAGGCGATCTTCAATCGCCTTCGCCAGCGTCGCTTCATCGCCGATGATGTTGCATATCCAGCGCCAGACTGCAGCATCTACATCGGCGACCTTCACGCGCGTCCGGCACCGCTTGGCGGATGCAACCCGCGACCCGCCGCAGCGGTAGTCGCTGTAGCAATGCTCCTCCCCGTTCCATCGCTTGACGCTGGTTTCCCCGATCAGGCGGTAGCCGCAGGCGCATGTCAGACGACCGCGCATCAGATAGAACCGCTTCGCGTTGCGCTGGGCGAAGACCCGGTTGCAGTCCAGGCGCTCCTGGGCAGCATACCACACCTCATCGCTGACGATGCGCGGCACGGACACGGTGATCTGAACCCGTTCGGCATCGTCTTCGGTCTCGCTGTCAGGGCGCGCCAGATCGTAGACCATTTCGCCGCGATACGCCGGATTGCGCAGGACGCGGTTCACCATCGAGGCGTTCCATTTGCCGTACTTGCCTGGCTTGCCGCCGGGAAGATGACCTTCAGCGACGCGCTTGACTGCAGGCGGAGTCACGCCATCGGCGTCCAGCGATGCGGCGATGGCGGTGCATCCCAGGCCCGTCAGACAATGCTCGTAGATACGGCGAACGATGACGGCTTCTTCCTCATTCACTTCGAGGCGACGATCACGCTTGAAGCCAACGTAGCGGTAGCCGTAGAGCGGGTACGGACCTTGACCGAGCACCTTCCCGCTGGAAACTTTCCCGATCTTGCCGCGCGCAGACCTTTCCATGAATTGTTCTCGCTCATACGAACCGAAACTCGTCTCGATAGAGGTGAACAGTTTGCTGACCGGATTGCGCAGCGGCACGCGACCGCGTGTGACGGTGTGCAGTTGCGCGTTCGCATTGCACAGTTCGTCGCGCAATACCACATCGTAAGCGCTGCCCCGGACCAGTCGGTCCGTGTGGTACACAATCAACGCCTTCGCCTCCCCGGTACGAATCTTCTCGCGCGCCGCATTCAAACCGGGACGGTCAAGCACCGCGCCAGACATGACATCCTCGAAAATGCCAATGACGTTCATGCGATGCTGCATTGCGTAGCGCAGGCATGCTTCCCGCTGTGTCGGCAGGCTGTTGTTGTCCTGCTGATCGTCGCTGCTGACCCGGCAATAGATGATGGCGTTCATTCCTGTGCTCCTATGCTCGTTCAGAGATTGTGGAAACGTGCCCGTTACCCACATAACACTCTACCCTCTCTGGCATTGACTCGCAAGACGCTTCCTTTCAGCAGCTGCGCCCATGCGAATGTTGTTCGCAGTCTTACTCAAAACTTATTATATCACGCTAAACAAAATTAGTCAAGTTTCAATTGATTAGTTTAGTAATACGTGATATACTATGCGTAAAGGTCATGCCGAAGGTGTGCTAAGATAGGGGGGTGATTACTGTGCGGAGCAATATCTATTTCCTCATAGCGCAGAAGGCCGCGCAGGAGCGGCGCCGCATCACGCTGCGCACCGTCTCGGACGAGACGGGCATTTCGTACTACACGCTCTCTGCCATCGCCAAGGAGACGATCAAGGAGTACCCGCGCGACGTCCTGGCGAAACTCTGCGTGTACTTCAAGTGCAATGTCGGCGATCTGCTGACGCTCGCTGAAGTCCCCGACATCGAAGCATCTGCGCCCACGTAGGAGGTGCGCCATGCGGTTCATCCACCTGGCGGGCGTCGGGCTTGGACTGGCCCTGGGCGCCGGGGCGCTCTATGCTTTCTGGACGCCGATCACGACGCTGGCTGAGTTGGTCACGGCAACGCTCACGACCTACGCAAACGTCGTCACCTTGCTGCTGTTGCTCATTATTGCCGCGACTGTCGCAGCCGGAGTGCGGGGGCTGCTGGCGCTGGC
>DAOTWI010000190.1:0-5396 GCA_034436075.1 Roseiflexus sp. | reverse complement strand
ACGATGGGGAGGGTATCGAGGAGGTCTGATACGGTCATAGGCGCCTGCCTTTCACGAATGTCTGCTGGCATTGTAGCATGCCCGTATTCGTCTGGCGGAGCAAACGTGCGACAATCTACGGCTGCGATGGGTGGTTCTAGCGCAGCCACAATGTGTAGGGCGTGAACTCTGGCGTGAAACCTTTGTGTCCTCTGTGTCCTTGGTGGTCAATCGCTCTATCGTCCTCTCACTTCCCGTGCCCGCTCATACTGACGCCGAGGAGCGTCGCCGCTGTTGCGAAGCGATCTGTCCAGAGGCGCGCGCGCTGCCAGTGCGGCATGGTGGGTCGAGCGAATGGCGAAGATGTCGTTCTGTACGCGCCAGAGGTCGATCTCGAACGGCAGCGCGCGCACCAGCCGCGCCAGGCTCAACAGGCGGTCGAGGAGCGCCGATGACTCAGGATCGCTCAAAAGCCGCGCGGTCACCTGTTCGACAGCGCGGCGCAGTTCGCCGATCAACGGCTCGCGCGCCAGTGAGACCCCTGCCCGGCGGGCTGCGTCGATCAACGATCGCGCCCGGTCGAAATCCGGCGGCTCCGCGGTCAGCGCGCGATAGACTGCCATGCTCATGGCGTACTCCGCAGCCCTGGCGACTTCTGGCGGCAACGGGATTCCCTGGTTGGTCAGGAACGAAATCAGCGGCGTGTGCCGGTCGTAGAGGCGCTGGTAGGCGGCGGCGGTTTCTTCGAGCGCAGGCGTCAGGATCGCCTGAACAATCGCGCGCTGCTCGTCGTAGAAGACCGACTTGAGCGAGTAGTCGAGCCGCCCGAAATGATTGGTCAGCGTCTGGACGACTCCTGCGAGGTCGGCGCGCTCGAAGGCGGGCGAGATCGTGTGGAGCAGATCGGCATAACTGGCGGCGCCATCTTCGGTGCGCACGCCCCCGATCAGGTTCTGGTCGCCAAGGTGCAGCACGCCGTAGCGCAGTTCCGCCGACTCGAGCGTAATGGTCGATGTCACCCGCGCCACGCCCAACGCCAGTTTGGCGTGACCGGCTTCCATCATGCGGTGCCGGCGCTGCTCGACGGTGTAGCAGTATACCCTGCCTGGCTCCTGCTGTGCGTTGAAAAGTGATGTGGCGGCGTAGTGCGCCGCAACCTGGCGCAGATCGACAAGATGCGGCAGCACCAGTTGCTCGTAGACGCCGCGCCCATTGACGAACTGCGGCAGATTGCTTGGCGCTTGCGCCAATCGCCGCAGGAACTCCGGTTCCAGGTCGGCGCCATCAATCGTCCGTTCCAGTTGGATGGCGCGCGCCGCATACTGCAACACCTGAACGGTTTCGAGACCCGAAATCTCGGCGAAGAACCAGCCGCAACTGGTGTACATCAGCATCGCGTGGCGCTGGATTTCGAGCAGGTGCAATGCTTCGACCTGCTCTTCGGCGCTCAACTCGCGCGTGGCGTGTTCGGCGAGGAATGTGTTGATCGACTCAGGCGAACGGTCGAGCACGACGCGGATGTAATCGTCGCGCGCAGCCCATGGGTCGAGCAACAGACGCTCGGCGGCGGTCTCGAACCGCACTGCGAGTTCATCGCGCAGCCAGTCGAGCGCAGCACGCAACGGCGCGCGCCATGTCTGTTTCCACCCCTCGCGCCCGCCGTTGCTGCACCCGCAGTCGCTGCGCCAGCGCTCGATCCCGTGGAAGCAACTCCACGAGGTGCGTTCCGCAATCTGCACCTCGTGCGTCGGCGGGTGAATCGCCAGAAACTCGGAATAGTTCGTCAGGCGCGCCAGTCGCTCGCGCTCCAGGTAGGAGAGCGCATAGGCGAGCGCCATGTCACCGCGTGGATGGTGATGGCCGTAGGTTTCGCCGTCGGTGGCGATGTGCACCAGCTGCGGTCCCGTTCGTCCGTTGAACCCGCTGAGCAGGCGATGGGCGAAGTTGCCGCCATTGTAGAGCAACCCCTCGAATGCGACTGCGCGCGAAATCGGGCCGTCGTAGAAGAAGATGGCAATCGAGCGTCCTGACGGCAGCCGTTGCAGATAGGGCATCGTCGGGTCGATCTTGCCGCCGCTGACGTCCTGCCATGCCGTCGCGCCGATCTTGCGCACCGCGCGCGCCTGATAGGGCGACAGGATGGTGAAGTGAATGCCGCACTCCGCCAGCGTTTCCAGCGTTTCGGCATCCACGGCGGTTTCCGGCAGCCACATGCCCTCCGGCATCCGCCCGAAGCGCCGCTCGAAATCGCGAATGCCCCAGATGACCTGCGTGCGCTTGTCGCGTTTGTTTGCAAGCGGCATGATCATATGGTTGTACGCCTGAGCAATCGCCGACCCGTGCCCTGAAAAGAGCGCGCGGCTCTGCCGGTCGGCTTCGACAATGGCGTGGCAGGTTGCGGGAACATGCTTTTCGAGCCAGGCGAGCAGCGTTGGACCAAAGTTGAAACTGATGCGCGCGTAGTTATTGACAATATGAACAATACGGCCATCGCCGTCCAGAATGCGCGACGCCGTGTTGGGCGTGTAGCATTCGGCGGCGATGCGTTCATTCCAGTCGTGGTAGGGATGGGCGGAGTGCTGCGGTGCGATGGTCTCGAGCCACGGATTTTCGCGCGGCGGTTGGTAGAAATGCCCGTGGATGCAGATATAGCGTTCCAAACCTCACTCCTGTTTCTTGCGTTCTTCCCACAGTTCGGTGAACGTCTTCGGCGCGAACGGCGGAAAATCGCGTTGTTTCGTCCATCCATCGAGCGGCGGCGGCAGCCAGCCGACCCGCCCGTTCCGCGCCAGCAGGTGTGTGCCCAGTGACGCCATTTTCCCGCCCAGCCGGTAGAGCGCCGGGTTGGTCATCGCCTGGCGCCAGCCGAACATGGCTGGCGGTTCATACGCTTCATACTTTCCGTTTTTCACCGCATCGGCGCGCAGCCGCAGCAACAGATCGGGAATGGCGATCTTGACCGGGCATGCCCACTCGCACGCGCCGCACAGGCTCGAGGCATGCGGCAACTTGTGCGCATCGGGAAGGTCTGGTTGCAGCAGCGGCGTCAGAATAGCGCCAATCGGACCAGAATAGACCCCGCCATACGCATGCCCGCCGATCGACTGATAGACCGGACAGGCATTCAGGCAGGCGCCGCAGCGAATGCACATCAACGCCTCGGCGTACTTCCCGCCGATGATCTCGGAACGACGATTGTCGAGCAGCACCAGATGGAACTCTTCCGGTCCGTCCGGTTCGTGGGGGCGGCGCGGTCCGCTGATGATCGAGGTGTAGACCGACAGGCGCTGCCCGGTTGCCGAGCGCGCCAGCACCTGCAACAGGACGCCGAGGTCGTCGAGGCTTTCGCAGATGCGTTCGATCCCCATGATGGCGACGTGAATGCGCGGCGCGGTGGTCGTCAGGCGGGCGTTGCCTTCGTTCTCAACAATCACAATCGCGCCCTCGTTCGCCACGCCGAAATTGACCCCGCTGATCCCCATATCCGCCTGGAGGAAGCGCTGCCGCAGCACCGTGCGCGCCGTGCGGGTCATCGTCGGAATGTCGTCGGTCGGTTCCATGCCGAGATGCTGGACGAACAGATCGCGCACCTGCTCGCGGGTCTTGTGGATGGCAGGCGCAATGATGTGCGACGGCGTTTCACCGGCGAGTTGAATGATATACTCGCCGAGGTCGGTTTCGATGACTTCCAGCCCGGCGTGTTCGAGCGCCTCATTCAGATGGATCTCTTCCGACGCCATCGACTTTGATTTGACAATGGTGCGCACGCCGCGTTGCTGCGCCAGGTCGAGGATATACTGGCGCGCCGCCGCGCCATCCTCAGCCCAGCAGACATGCCCGCCGCGCCGCTCAACATTGTCGGCAAGGCGCGCCAGCAGTTCATCGAGGCGCGCCAGCGCCCCGGCGCGAATGGCGCGCGCCTGATGGCGCAGCGCCTCGAAATTATCGACATCGGCGACCGCCTTCGTGCGATTGCCGATAAAGCGCGTTGTTGCTCGTTCGAGCGCCGTTTGCAGCATCGAGTCGTGCAACGCCCCATCCACCCGCTCAACAAACGCGATGGTCTCTGTTGCCATACCACAGCTCCTTCCTTCGCCTGCTCCCCACTCCCTACTCCCCACTCCCCACCCTGTTCGCCAGCACCTCAGCAAGATGGCATGCCCGCACCCGCGATTTCGCCCGGCTGAGACCGCCAGCCATCTGCGTCATACAACTGGCGTCGCCGGTCACCACCAGGTCGCAGCCGCATTCTGCGATATGCGCCAGCTTGCGCTGCAACATCGCTTCAGAAATCTGATGCTGCTTGACGGCGAACAAACCGCCGAAGCCGCAGCACTCGTCGCTGCCCGGCAATGGCACAATGCGCGCGCCAGCGACGTGTTCGAGCAGGATGCGCGCCTGACGCCCCAATCCCATGTAGCGCATGCCGTGACAGGAGTCGTGCAGGGCAATAACCCCATCATACCGTGCGCCGACGTCAGTGACGCCGAGCACATCGACCAGGTACTCGCTCAGTTCATAGGTGCGCTGCGCCAGTTCTTTCGCAGCGGCTGCGTGGCGTGTGCCATGGAACAGTTCGTGGTACAGATGGCGGATCGTTGCGCCGCACGAACCCGATGGCAGCACCACATCCCCCTGATTGCGCAGGATTTCGATGGTGCGTCCCGCAACCGCGTAGGCGTCGTCGCGGAACCCGGCATTGAACGCCATCTGACCGCAGCATGTCAGACCACGCGGAACAACCACCTCGACCCCCTGGCGTTCGAGCAGTTCTGCTGCGGCAAACCCGATATTGGGATAGATTTGATCAACAATGCATGTAACAAACAGCACGGCGCGCCGGTGCGGTTGCGCGGTCATCGAAGACCTCTTCTCTCTCCTGAGACGATGCGTATTCCATTCGCATTATAGCAAATGTCACGCCTTGCCACGCATGGCGGTGATTTCTAATGGATCTCTTATCTTCCGATTGCATCTTTTTTGAGGCGCCGCACGTCTATCATGATGAAATAGATATCGCGGCGGCTAACCACGACGAAGAGTACAAACCAACGCAACAGCATCCAACGTTGCCGCCGCCCCATCCCCTCTTTCACGGTCGCCAGCGAGCGACCGTTTTTGGTTGGTGTATCAGGAGGGGCACCCGGCGTGGGCGCGTGGCGGAGGGGCGCCTTGCAAGTGTAGAGTTTTTTGGGGGCAAGGGGTGTTTGCCGCATCCCGATGCCTTTTTCTTCCTCACCCCCCCGCCCCCTCTTCAGCTCTGCTGGAGAGGGGGCGTTGTGGCATTTTGATGCCCAAAAACAGGTGTGCAACGTAGGGGGTTGCTAGAAAAATCTACACCTGTGAGCGGAGGGGCGCCCCCTTGTGGGCGCGTGGCGGAGGGGCGCCCCCTTGTGGGCGCGTGGCGGAGGGGCGCC
>DAOTWI010000189.1:0-2523 GCA_034436075.1 Roseiflexus sp. | reverse complement strand
GCTCGTCGATGCGGGCGGCGACATCGCCGTGCGCGGCGCGCGCGCCGATGGGTCGCCTTGGGCGGTGGGCATCGCCAATCCGTTTCAGCCGGATGAACCGCTCGACATTGTGCTGCTGGCGGATGGCGGCGTGGCGACATCGGGGCGCGATCTGCGGCGCTGGCGGCAGGGAGACGCCGAACCGCATCACATCATCGATCCGCGCACCGGCGCGCCGGCAACGACCGACGTGCTCACGGCAACAGTCATTGCGCCTTCTCTGCTCGAGGCGGAAGTTGCCGCGAAAGTGGTCATCATTCTGGGAAGCGAAGCAGGGATGGCGTGGCTGGCCGTTCGATCATGGCTTGCTGGTCTGATCGTTACCGAAACACGCACTATTCTACGAACAGCAACGCTTGAACAATTCCACTGGCACGCGCCAGCAGCAAGGGAGGTTGTCTATGACTGACGAGAAAGCCGCGCGACTGGCGGCCATTCGCGCTGCCAATGCCGCAAAGCGCGGGGGCGCGGCGCAAACGTCCGCGATCGCAGAGAGCGCCCCGGCACACGTCACGGGAAAGACCCACACGGCGCCTGCGGCATCGTCCGCTGGCAGAAGTGCGCCATCGCAACCGCAGCGTGCGCCTGAACTCGACGCCTTTGCCGATATGCCGCCAGCCATGGCGTTCCAGACCTTTCTCGGCATTTTGCTTGCGGCGATCCTTGGCGCATTTGCAGCGATTGTGGTATTGCCCGCCTGGCTGCCCGGCTTGAGCGCGTCGCTGCTCGACGCAGAACCGAAGGCATACTGGTATCTGTCGCGCAGCAGCGCATTCGTGGCATACATTCTCCTGTGGCTCTCGATGGTCTTCGGGCTGTTGATGACCAACAAACTGGCGCGCGTCTGGCCCGGCGGACCAACCGCCTTCGATCTGCATCAGCACGCCAGCCTGCTCGGTCTGGCATTCGCCCTGTTTCACGCCCTGATTCTGCTCGGCGACCGCTACATTCAGGCGACGCTCTTCCAGGTGCTGGTCCCATTCCAGTACGCCGGTTACGAACCGCTGTGGGTGGGGTTGGGACAGGCGGGGTTTTACGGTCTGGCGATTGTGGGTTTGAGCTTCTACGTCAAAGACCGGATCGGGCGGCGCGCGTGGCGGCTGATTCATTTTCTCAGTTTCGCCGTTTTCGCGCTTGCGCTGCTGCACGGCATCTGGAGCGGCAGCGACAGCCAGAGCGATCTGGCGTGCGCGATCTACTGGACGAGCGGCGGCAGCGTTCTGTTTCTGACCGTCTACCGGGTGCTGATCACGTTGAAGGCAAGAGGTGAGGGGTGAGAGGCAAGAGGTAAGAGGGGTTGCAGGCAGAGCCGTCGCACCGCAACGGCTGTCGGTGAGAGGCGAGAGGCGGGAAGTCTAACCTCTAACCTCTAACCCCGAACCTCTAACCTGATAAGGAGGACACCAATGACAACCTATGCTCCACAAAAAACAGCATCGTTCAATGCACGACGAATCGCCGTCGGCGCGCTGGCAGGCGTGATGGGTCTTTTGTTACTCATCCAGTTCATCCCGTATGGACGCGATCATACAAACCCGCCGGTCATCGCCGAACCGGCGTGGGACAGTCCGCAGACGCGCGCGATCTTCTTCCGCGCCTGCGCCGATTGCCACAGCAACGAGACCAAATGGCTCTGGTACAGCAACATTGCCCCTGCGTCGTGGCTGATCACCCGCGATGTGATGCAGGGACGCGAGGAGTTCAACGTCTCCGAATGGGGACAGACCGACAACGAGGGGGATGACGCTGCGAAGCTTGTGCAGAACGGCGAAATGCCGCCATGGTTCTACCTGCCGCTCCATCCCGAAGCCAATCTTTCGCCGGTTGAACGGCAGCAACTGATCAATGGCTTGCTGGCGACATTCGGCGGGGAAGCGGAGGAGGAGGATGAGAAGTGAATCATCAGGAGCGCATGGTACGATGCAGGCGCCGTCGAACATGAGACGTGAGGAAAGCGGCTGAAAGTTATTGAACGGACTCGTAGCGAGGATCAAATGAAACTCAAAGTGATCGTTCACGAAGCCGAGGAGGGCGGCTATTGGGCGGAAGTGCCAGCGTTACCTGGATGCGTCACGCAAGGCGAAACCTTCGAGGAGTTGCTGCAAAATCTGTACGAGGCGATTGAAGGATGGTTTGACGTCGAAGACGATGTGTCGTCATTTCACCCAAACCGCAATTGCGTCTGCCCCACCTGGAGCACATCGCCGCGGCGCACCGGCGCTGGCTGGGTGATGCGCACACCATTGAGATAGGTTCCGTGGCTGCTGCCAGCATCCTCCACGGTCACCTGGCGTCCATTATTGCGAATAATCGCATGGCGGCGGGAGACGCTGCCATCGCCGATCAGCACGATCTGGCACTCTTCGCTGCGTCCAATGACGAGTTCGGCGCCACTGAGTGGGTAGGTGCGCGGTTGCGCCGCGCCTGCGATAACCGCGAGCGCGCCCCACGCGCCGGTTGGCGCCGGTTGGGGTGTGGGAGCCG
>DAOTWI010000188.1:0-1940 GCA_034436075.1 Roseiflexus sp. | reverse complement strand
CATGGTGCGGCGCGGCGAACGCATTGCGCTGGTCGGGCGGAACGGCGCGGGAAAAAGCACGCTGGTGCGTCATCTGAACGGGCTGTTGCGCCCGTCGCGCGGGCGCGCCCTGGTTGGCGGCGTTGACACGCGCACAACCACAGTTGCGCGTTGCGCCCGCCATGTCGGCGTTGTCTTCCAGGATGTGCGCAATCAACTGTTTGCCCGCACCGTGCGCGACGAGATTCGTTTCGGACCGCGCAACCTGGGGTTTGCGCAGGAAAAGGTCGATGAACATGTCGAAGCCGCGATCAATGCGCTCGATCTGCGTGATGTTGTTGATGAGCATCCCTACGACCTGCCGCCGGCGCGCCGCCGTCTGGTGGCGATTGCCGCAGTTCTGGCGATGGACACGGATCTGCTGGTGCTCGATGAGCCGACCGCAGGGCTCGACAATGCCAGCATCGGCTTGTTGATGCGGCTTATCGACGATCTTGCAGCGCGCCGGCGCAGCGTGTTGGTGGTCAGTCACGACCTCGATTTCTGTTACGAGGCGCTGGATCGCGTTGTTCTGATGCGCGACGGGCGGATTGCGTTCGACGGGCGTTTTGCGGAGGTTGACCAGGCGCAGATGGCAGCAATTGATGGCGATGTGGGTTTGCCGATCGCGCTGCGCCTGCGCTACGTAAGCATGTAAAAACAGGCATATTGGCGGGTTCACCAGCAGCGCGAAGTGGTGTACAATGCCCACAATATTTGTGACGCAGAGAGGCGTTTATGACCATACCTGCCGACCCCAACATCCCTGCTCCGCCTCAAACCGGTCGCACTCTGACAGAGCGTGTCCGTGAAGAGCCGATCGGGTTGTGGGCGCAACTGTTGACCGCGTTTCGCGATCTGAGCGGTGCGTTCGATGCATTCGCCAACGACGCCCACCCCGACGTGCGCGCTCTGGGGCGCGCTGCGCGCGCGCGTCGTCCGCCGCAAGCGAATGATTACTTCACCATCGGCGATCTCTGCGCTCGCCTGACTGCTCAGGGCGCGACGCTCAGCCAGACGTATGCCGCCAAGACAGTCGCGGCGTATACGAGAGCCGGTGAGTTGTCGAGCCGGGAACTGCCTGCCGCTCGACGCGCCATCCTCGCATTTGCGTTCTGGATTGCGGATGCTGCGCGCACCCTGGGCAACTACGAATCGCTCGAGACCGCCCTGTTGATCTGCGAACAGGCGCAGCGTCTGATTGCTGGCGCCGGGTTGGGCGACGACGAACGGCGCTTGCGAATAACCGAAGAGCGCCTGCGCGAGCAGGTGACGCGCATGTTCGAGAGCGAAAGCACCGCCACGGATAAGCGCGCCAGCGCCGAACGGGAAAGCCAGATGCTCTGCGACCAGGGGCAGATCCTGTTGCGCCAGGGGCGTCCGCAGGAGGCGTTCGAGCGTTTCGAGGCGGCGCTGGCGGCGTCGGACGCGAATCAGAGCGCGTGGCTCTGGCGCGCGATGGCGCTCACCGATCTCGGGCGCTTCGATGATGCGCTTGCCAGTTATGATCGGGCGCTGGCGCTTGAACCGGAGAGCGCCGGGGTGTGGAACAACAAAGGTTCGCTGTTGATGGAACTCGGTCGCCTGGATGCGGCGCTGGAGTGCTTTGAGCGCGCCATCGACCTGGCGGCGCCGGTTTCGACGGTCAGGGCGGTGTACTGGCTTAATCGCGGGAAAGTGCTCTACATGCTGGGGCGCTATGCCGAGGCGCGCGATGCGCTGATGCATTCGCATGAACTCGAACCTTCGCCCGAAAGTGCAGCGGGAATCGCCGCCTGCCGCGAGCGCCTGGAGGGTTCCGCGCATGCTTAACGCTGGCGCGTTCCTGGGAAGATCAACCAGAGGTTGGGCAATCTCGTGATCGGCGTTGGCTTCGACAGGCTCAGCCAACGCTCGCTGCCAGGATCGGGGCGGCGGCTTTG
>DAOTWI010000187.1:0-2424 GCA_034436075.1 Roseiflexus sp. | reverse complement strand
CCCATCTGGATCAGCGCCGGACCGGCGGGACCGAGCACGTCGCGCGCGGTGTTCGGCGCAAACACTGGTGCGCTCGTCGGTTGTACAGCGACAATGCCGCGGATGGGTGCGCAGTCGGGCGCGGCATACAGCGCGGCGTTCGCTCCCATCGAATACCCGATCAGCCCGATCCGCTCGCCGTCCACGTCCTGCCGCGCGCGCAGCATTGCCACCGCGCCGATCACGTCGCGCGCTTCGTTGACGCCGAATGTGACCGGTATTCTGGCGTCGCTGAGACCGTGGTTGCGCAGATCGAAGAGTAGCGCGTGAAACCCGGCGCGGCTGAAGGCGGCTGCCGGTTCAAGAAAATCGACCGTGCGATCGGGGAGGATCGTCGCGCCAGCGCGGTTGCCGCAGCGGTTCCAGGGCCAGCCGTGAATGAACACAATCGCGGGTGCGGGCGAACCATCGTCGTTCGCCCGGTGGATGAACCAGCCGCGCAGCGTTACGCCATCCTGCGACGGAAACGTAACATCTTCGGCGCGCAGGTTCAGATCGGCAGGGGAGCGCCACAAGGGTTGCCGGATGCTGAAGATCATCAGGCGCAGCGCCACCGTGGCGCGGTACGCCGTCGGACCGACTGCCACCCCTGCCCCCAACCCGGCAAGGAACGGCGCCATCCGCCAGAAACGTGACATAGTCATGCTCCTGATCTTGTATACTGTGCTGCACTATTCTACTCTACTCCGCTGACGACGAAAGAGATTCCCATGCCAGGAATGATTGTGGCCCCTGAACCGATTGCCGTCGAGTCTGGCGCGCGGGTGCTCATGGACGGCGGCAACGCCATTGATGCCGCCGTGACCTGCGCTTTCGTGCAGATGATCGTCAATCCGCAGATGTGCGGCCTGGGCGGGTACGCGCTTGCAGTGGTGCGGCTGGCGGGTGAACCGGCGGCGCGCACGATCCTGCTCGACGCCCCCGCGCTCGCCGGTTCACGGGTGCGCCCCGATATGTGGGTAGACCGCTTCATCGGTATGAACCCGGACGGCTGGGGATACTTTCTGACCGGCAAGGTCAACGATGTCGGCTACCAGGCGATCTGCACGCCTGGCACGGTGAAGGGGCTGGCGACTCTGCTGGATCGCTGGGGGAGCGTCAGTTGGGCGCGGGCGCTCGAACCGGCGATCCACGTCGCCGAAGAAGGGTTCATGGTCGATAGCGTCCTGGCGAACCGCTGGAAGACCCGCGCGATCTACCCGGAGGCGTGTTCGCTGCTCGACTATATTCTGGCGAACGAAGAAGCGCGGCGCATCTACCTGACCGCCGATGGACGCCCTTACGACGAGGGGATGATCCTGCGCAACCCCGATTACGCCCGCACCCTGCGCCGCCTCGCCGACGCCGGTCCCGATGACTTCTACCGCGGCGAACTGGCGCAGCGCATCGCCGACGACATCGCCGCCAACGACGGCTTCGTGACGGCGGAAGACCTGGCGGAGTATGCGTTGCGCGAAGAGCCGCCGACGATTGGCACATACCGAGGGTACACCATCGTCTCCTCGCAGGCGCCGCACGGCGGCCCGACCCTGATCGAGGCGCTGAACATGCTCGAAGGGTACGATCTGCGCGAACTGGAGCACAACAGCGCCGACTACATCTTCACCGTGGCGATGGCGATGAAAGCCGCGTTTGCGGATCGTAATCGTCACATTGGCGATCCGGCGTTCGATGCGGTTCCCATCGACTGGCTCACGAGCAAAGAACGCGCCGCACAGTGGCGAGCGCAGATCGACGCCGGGCAGCCGATTGATGTCGCGGCGCTGCCTGGCGGTCCGCCCGACACCACCCATGTCAGCGTGGTCGATGCGGCGGGCAACTGCGTCGCGCTGACCCACTCGCTCGGCATGTCGTCGGGGGTCATTACGCCTGGGCTTGGCTTTATGTACAACAACTCGATGATCAACTTCAACCCCATCCCCGGTCACCGCAACTCAATTGCGCCGCGCAAAGGGCGCACCACCGGCATGGCGCCGACGATCGTGTACGCCGATAACCGGCCGGTGCTGGTCATCGGCGCGCCAGGGGCGAACCGAATCATTACCGGCGTATTGCAGGTGCTGCTGAACATCATCGACTTTGGGATGAGCCCAGCGGAAGCGGTGCAGGCGCCGCGGTTCGACTGCCAGGGGGAGCGGATCGCGGTGCAGAACCGCATCCCCGAATATGTTTGCGCCGACGTGCGTGAACGTCACCCGGTCGTGCGGGCGCCGCAGAGTTACGGTGCATTCGGTCTCGTGCAGGTCATCAGCATCGACCCGGCGCGCGGCGGGTTGCGTGGCGCATCCGACCCCGGCGGGGCGGGGATGGCGGTGGAGGTTGCACGGTGAACGTTACATGTCGAACGTCGCACGTGGGAATGTTGGCGCCATCGTAGGGGCGACC
>DAOTWI010000186.1:0-5272 GCA_034436075.1 Roseiflexus sp. | reverse complement strand
CCGGTATCGCCCAATGGAGCCCGCGAAGGCGGGCTTCGCAGAAGGAGCCCGCGGCTTCAGCCGCCGGGCGGGTAGGCGTAGAGCGGAATAATGTATTCAAACTCCATTATCGCCTCATCGTATCGGCATCATCTTCTCCACAATCAAGGAAGCGGCGTCAGCGCAGTCACCGTCAAAACCCGGCTGCCGACGGGCAGGTCGTTGCAGGCGTCGAGGCTGCGCGTTTTCCACGCTGCCCGCCAGAAATCGGGGTGACGCCAGTTCGGCGTCGGAGTCAGCGTAATTTCGATGGTCTGCGGATACCCAAGGGTCGGGTGATACTCGGCGCGCACCGAAAGCACATCGTCGCAGGCGCACCCGCGTGAGACGCAGGTTCGGCGCACCGTTCCGTGCCGCTCAACCAGGGCGAACAGATCGCGCACGGCAACCGGCGGTTGCTCGCATGGTCGCACAGCGTAGCGCGTTTTCCGCACCCGTTCAGCCTGCACATCAACTTCCATCCGGCACCCGCGATCACGCAACTGCATGCGATACGCATCGAAGGCGCGTTCATTCCAGCGCCTGTATGCGTCGAGCAGCGCGGCATCGCGCGCTGCCGACTGGCGAGCAACCGCCAGTGCGCCAGTGATGCCGCACGCGCCTGTGAGCAGCAGCAACGCGGCGATCAGGAACCAGATCTTTCGGAAGGAAGACGACATGGGAGAATCATACCATGATTGAGAACCAAGAACTGAGAAGCAAGAACTGAGAACCAAGAACTGAGAAGCAAGAACTGAGAAGCAAGAACTGAGAACCAAGAACTGAGAACCAAGAACTGAGAACCAAGAACTGAGAACCAAGAACCGATCAGGGGCTCGCTTCGATAAACGGGAGAGCGTCGCGCTCTGGACACAGAACCAGGAATTGAGAACCAAGAACTGATCAGGGGTTTAGGGGCTGATACATTCAACGTTCAACGTTCAACGCTCACACCTGCCCATCTGCCCACCTGCCCACCCGTCCACCCGCCTGCCTGCCCCATCTCCTCACTGCCCGCCTGCCCGCCTGCAAACTCTCGCCTCCTCGCCTCCTCGCCTCTCGCCTCTCGCCTCTCGCCTCCTCGCCTCCTCGCCTCTCGCCTCGCACCTCTTGCCTCTTTAGCATATCGTCTGCTCGATCCCGAGCGCGCGCGCAATGGCGCGGATCTCGTCGGGTTGCAGCCCATCAGCGGGTTCACCGGCGCTCAGGTTGAGCACCTCGTAGCGGGCGCTCGTTTCCAGGTACTCGATCAGGTCGGCGGCGCGCTTCACCGAGGTGTCGGAGCGCGCCATGACGCCATGCTTGCTCCAGACGACCAGGCGATGGGTGTGCAGCGCCGCCGCCGTCGCCGCCATCAACTCCGCTGATCCTGGCAACATGAAGGGCAGGACGGCAATACCCTGCGGAAAGGTCATGATCGTCTCCGGTTGCCAGCGGAAGAGGCGCCGGTTGAGTTCGGCAGGATCGCGGTAACGCGGGATGTGGCTGAGGTAGGTCAGGTGCAGCGGTTGCGCATGCACCAGCGCGCTGTAGTTCGTGCCGGTGACGGCAACATGATCGTTGTGCACCGCCAGGTGCGAATTGAGTTCGCTCGTGAGGCGGGTAAACAGACGCGAAGGAGCGGTGTATAATCGGGCGTGCACCCCGTCCGGATCAATTTGCGCTACGCCAAGATTCTCCAGCGGACGCTCGTAGACTTCGCGCAATCGTGTACCGGAACCGGTCGCCAGGAGCACACCGCCTGCCAGCGCCGGAGCAGCGACCGGCAGCGCGATCTCCTCGACCAGCGGGAACAGCGATGGAACCTCCAGCGACCAACCCGCATACACCGAGATATTGCCAGCCGCACCTTCGCTGGCGCCGATCTCCGCCATCCGCCGTCCTGCTTCGCCAATCTGTAGCATGACCTCATCGAGCGTCAGAAATGGCGATTCAACAGGCATATGCGGAATCTCCCGGCTATGCTGACCTGCGCGTAATGATAGGGGAGATATGGCGCGGCGTCAACCATCACGCCATTCTCACAGCGCGCGAGCCGCGTACAGACTATCGTGCAGCGAGCGTGGGCTTCGACAGGCTCAGCCCACGCTCGCAATCTGGTGTACGCATCGGGAGAAAGACTGGAACGCCGCAACATCGAACATTCCCACAGGTTGTAGCATCGACAGCAAAAATGACAGCATATTCGCAACCGGATAGCGATCACATATGGTATTATCGAACGATGCCATAAAACGTTCATGCCAGGCAGCGTAACTTCTGCCGATCTCTCACGGTTCACTCGCAGAACAGCCACACGAACCTGTACGGCACAGTGTCACACACAATCACAACCGGATGGCAATTGGCGTTGCCCTACACGCTGCCCCTTCTGATCAGCGCATTACTGGCGGTTATCGTCGCCATGTTCGTCTGGCGACGCCGCACCATGCCTGGCGCCCGACCACTGATCGCCCTGAGCATCGCAGCAGCAGTGTGGTCATTCGCCTATGCGCTCGAAATCGCCGCCACACTGACGCCTTTCGCACTCTTTTGGGCGCGGGTGCAATACCTGGGCATTATGACGTTACCCGTCGCCTGGATTGCGTTCGTGCTGGAATATGCCAGCCTGCACCACTGGCTGACCAGGCAAAACCTGGCATTGCTCCTTATCATTCCTGTCCTGACGCAGATCGCCGTCTGGACGAACGATTACCACGGTCTGATCTGGCCGCAGATTCAGGTCAACACCAGCGGACCCGTTCCGATCCTCGATTTTGATCACGGACCGGCGTTCTGGGTCTGTAACATCTATGCCCATATTTGTCTGGCGAGTGGTACGCTGATCCTGCTCTGGCGCTTTGTGCGGTCGCAGCGTCTCTACCTGAGCCAGATTGCAATCTTCCTGATTGGGGCGATAGCACCCTGGATCGGCAATGGGTTGTATGTGCTGAATCTCACACCATGGCCCGGACTGGATCCGTCGCCGTTCGGGTTCACTTTCACCGCCGCAGCGATTGCGCTCGGCGTCTTACGATTGCGGTTCCTCGATGTTGTGCCTGTTGCCCGCGACATGGTGCTCGAAAGCATCAACCAGAGCGTCATCGTGCTCGATGACCGCAATCGGATTGTCGATATCAATCGCGCTGCTCAACACGTGATCGGCTGCACTGCCGCCGAAGTGATCGGGCAACCGATCCGTCAAGCGTTGAGCCGCTGGCCCCAGATTCTGGAGCGCTACTACGACGTTGTTGAATTGAATGAAGAGGTTCAGATCGAGATCGAAGGACGCTCGCTTATTCTAGAGGTTCTGATCTCGCCGCTGCGTGATCGCGACGGTCGGCTTCGCGGGCGTGTCATTGTGTGGCACGACATTACTCGTCTCAAACAGATCGAAGAGGCGTTGCGCCAGCAGAACGATGAACTGCTGGCGCTCCAGCAGACGCTGGTGGTGGCGAAAGACCAGGCTGAAGCCGCGCATCGCGCCAAGAGCACATTTCTTGCGCATATGAGCCACGAGGTGCGCACGCCGCTCAGCGCCATTCTGGGATATGCGGATCTGATACGTCTCGATCTCACACATCGCGGGCAATCCGTCTATCAGGAGGAACTGGACGCCATCCGCGTCTCGGCGCAGCACCTGCTGACGATCATCAACAACATCCTGGATCTCTCGAAACTTGATGCGGGCAAAATGCCTGTGCACGCCGAGCTTTTCTCGATTGAGGCGCTGGTGCATGATGTGATGCAAACCGCGCGCCCGCTTGCCGAACGGAACGGGAATACGTTGACGGTCACCCGCGCGCCCGACGCCGATCTGATGATGAGCGACAAGACCAAAATCCGGCAGGTGCTGTTGAACCTGCTGAGCAATGCCGCAAAGTTTACCGAAAACGGCGCGATCAGCCTGCGCATCCGGCGTGAGTCGGACCTTTCTCCTGCACTGAAAGCGACTGACGAAAGTGCAGACTGGATCATCTTCGAGATCGCCGATACCGGCATTGGCATTGCGCCCGAACATCTGCCGTTGCTCTTCCAGGATTTTTCCCAAATAGAAGATGCCGGGCATCGCACGTATAGCGGCACCGGGTTGGGTCTGGCGATCAGCCGGCAATTCTGCCAGTTGATGGGAGGCGATATCACCGTCGCCAGCGCGCCGGGACACGGTTCGACGTTCACCGTCCGACTGCCAGCGATGATTCAGTCGGAGGATGCCAGCGAACCTTCCTTTGCATCGGAACTCAAACAGGTGGGGCGATGACGATCATCATGACAATTGGCGATCTGGTGTGGGATGTGCTGGTCAAACCCGACGGTTTGCTGCTCCCCGGCGGGGATACGACCGGCAGCATCAAACTGGCGCCCGGCGGATCGGCAGCCAATGTCGCCGCCTGGATCGCCCGTTGCGGCGCGCCCGCCGGGTTTATCGGCGCTGTGGGCGCGGATGTCTTCGGCGACCTGATCGCTGCCGACCTGCGCCAGGAAGGCGTTGAGGCGCACATCATCCGCCTGCGTCACCGCGAAACCGGCGTTGTGCTGGCGCTGCTCGACCGCGCCGGGCAGCGAAGCATGGTAACCAACCGCGGCGCCGATCATCAACTCATGCCAGACATGCTGCCCGAAGCGGCGCTGCGCGCATGTCGCCATCTCCACATCACCGGATGGTCGCTCTTCAGCGACCCGCCGCGCGCCGCAGCCCTATTCGCTGCACAGATCGCCAGCGCCAGCGGCGCCACGATCTCGTTCGATCCGGCGTCGTACCAGATCATCCGCGAGATCGGGCACGACCAGTTCAACCGGATCACCGCCGATCTGCCGGTCGATATGCTGTTCCCCAACCGCGACGAGGGTGAAGCGTTGACCGGCGAACGCGACCCGCATGCCATCGCCGCAGCACTGCGTGAACGCTTCCCTGGCGCACTGGTGGCGCTCAAACTCGACCGCGACGGGTGCTTCGTGATGACCGACACCCTGGCGCTCTCCGTCTCCGGTCAGGCAATCGACGCGCCAATTGACACAACCGGCGCGGGAGACGCATTCAATGGCGCATTTCTGGCGCATTACCTGGCAACCGGCGACGCGCCTGCGGCTGCGCGTTTCGCCAACCAGATCGGCGCATGGGTGGCGCAGCGCACCGGCGCCCGCCCGCCAATCGATGATGAAGTGCAACGCATCCTTCGTGACACTGGACCCAACCCTTGCGAATGACAGGATTTATGCGGTGGCGCGTTTTCTGCCTTCGCCAGAGCCTGCGGCAGCGCGGCGCTTCCGAATC
>DAOTWI010000185.1:0-2715 GCA_034436075.1 Roseiflexus sp. | reverse complement strand
GGATAGAGATTGTCGAAGCGGTAGAAGCCGGTGATCGTCGTGGTGGTCGTCAACAGGACGCTGTTGCCCAGGTGGTCGGTTCCCGACAGCGTGATCGTCACGCCGCCGATGCCACTTTCGCTCCCTTCGAAGATGCCGTTGTTGTTGGTATCGACATAGACGAAGCCGCTCAGACTGTTGCTGCGGATGGTGAGCGTGTCGGACGACTCGACCGGCGTCTGCACCCGCTCAGTCGGATCATCACCCGGCAGGGTGGTTGACTCCGACACGCGCGCGGTGTTGGTGACGGTCGTCCCCGCCGTCACCGTGCTGCTCAGGTTGACGCGGAAGGTGAAGGTCACCGTGGCGCCAGCCGGGATCGGTCCGCCCTCGTAGCGCACGTTGCTGCCGGTGCGCGACGGGGTGAACGTCGCCGGGTAGTCGCTCCCCGCCATGCCGAAGATCGTGGTGGCTGCGTCGAACTCCGGCGGCAGTGTGTCGGTGACGACCACGTCGAAGGCGTTGGCTGTGCCGGTGTTCGTCACCGTCAGCGTGATCGTGATCGGATCGCCCGCATTCGCTACCGTCTGCACGATATTCTTGTTGATCGTCAGCCGCGGCTCGACGACGCGCACCGTTTCGGTGTCGGTGAACGTGCGGGTGACATTCGAGCCGTCGGTGTAGCGCATGGTTGCGGTATTCGTCAGAACGGTCTGTCCCGGCGGGATCAGCCCGACCATGCCTGGTTCGTCGAGCGCCCGCACCCGCGCCACCACCAGGAAGCGGTTGTTTGCCGCGTTGTTGTCGCCCGTCACCACGACGTCGCCGTCGAATGTGAAGGTGACATCATCGCCGCTGCCTGCGCCGCCGGTGACGGTGATCGACGGCACGGCTCCGGCGAAGTCCTGCGCCAGCAGCCCGCCGCTCTGCGCTGCGTCGGTGATGACCGTGAACCCTTCATAGTCGAGTCCTGCGGGCAGGTCATCGGTCAACACCAGGTTGCGGGTCGTGCCTTCCGGCAGATCGACGATCAGGGTGTAACTGATGACCTCGCCGATCGTGATGTCCGTGCCGCTCGTGTGCGCTGCGCTGGTGCTCAGGATCGCTTTGCTGAAGGCGCCCTGCCCGGTGGAGTGCGTGGCGCTGCTGCTGGCGCTGCGGCTGCGCTCACGGTCGGTTCCATCGCTGACGCCGGTGGCATCTGGGCTGAGGTCCTGGTTCGGACCAGGCAGGCTGGTGGAGGTCAGCGCAGCGGTGTTCGTGATCACCTCGCCGGGTTGGACGCTCTGCCGCAGCACGCCAGTGATCGTCAGCGTCACAGTTGCGCCGCGCGTGAGCGTGAACGGCGTCGTGGTCGTCAGCGTGTTGCCCGCCATGCCGAAGTTGCTGGTGATGTCACCGTCAACCGAGTGCGTGGCGTTCACATTTGCAATCGTGATTGGCGCGGTGAGCGATGAACCGATTGTTGCTGGCAGCGCATCGGTGATCGCCACGTCGAAGGCGTCCGCCAGGCTGCGCGCCGTATGGCTCAGGGTGATCGTGTAGGTCACTGTGTCGCCAGCATCGCCGCTGGTTGGCGCCACCGACTTGGCAATCGCCAGTTCCGGCTCGACGACCGTCACTGTGGCGCCGTTCGGGTCGATCAGCAGGATTGCTGGCGGCAGCGGCGTGGCGGGAATGTCGAACTGCCCGCTGTTTGTCAGCGTTGTCTGGCTGCCGCTGAAGCCGGTGTTGCCCGCCACGTCGAGCACAACCACCTGGTAGCGGATGAAGAACGTGTTGTTGCGCAGGTCGTTGTCGCCCGGCAGCGTGATCTGGTCAAACTCGAAGCGGATGCCGGTTCCGTTCAGGAACTGTGCCGCACCAATTGGCGTCACCAACGGATCGGTCGGGTCGCTGAAGACGCCGTTGAACGCCAGGCTGCCCGCGCCAGCCGGGTGCCCGCTGTTGAGCGGCGGGTCGCCAGCGGCGAGCGCGCTGGTGATGAGCGTCGCACTGCCCGGCAGGTACGCCATGCCAGCCGGCACGGTGTCGGTGATCACCAGCCCGCTCGTGATGCCTTCCGGCAGACTGACCGCCAGGCGGTAGGTCACGATCTCGCCGATGGTCACGTCTGTGCCAGGCGTCGAAGGCGCCACCCCTTCGACCACCGACTTCGACGCTGTGACCGGCGCAATGGCGGTCGTCGTCACCGACGAAATGAGACCATAGTTGTTGAGTTGCGTATTGTCCAGATTACAGTCGCCGGGCAGACCGCTGCACTCCGGCGGGTTGGGCACATCGGCGCCGGTGCGCTCGTCCGGGTTGGCTCCAGGTGTGCTGCTCCAGAACATCGCCGCGCGGTTGGTGATGATCTGATCGGTCGTCACCGTGCTCGCCAGGTCGCCGGTGAAGGTAATGATCACCGTTGCGCCAAGCGGCAGGTCGATGGGCGCGACCGTGCGCAGGATGCGATCCGGTCCGACGGTGGCGATCTCGAAGTCGGCGGCGTCCACGCCAGGCGCGCCGGTGACGCTGACCGCGACAATCGTCGGGCTGAGCAATTCAGGCGCAATTGTGTCACTGATCACCACGTCGTAGGCGGTCATTTCGCTGCGCGGCGCGCTATTCTCAATGCGCAGCGTATAGGTGATCGGGTCGCCAGCGTCGGCTGCCGCGCCGCTGACCGACTTCAGGATCGATGGCGTTGCCTCGACGATCGTCACGCGCGGCTCGGTCGGATCGCGCAGTTCGCGG
>DAOTWI010000184.1:0-3686 GCA_034436075.1 Roseiflexus sp. | reverse complement strand
ATGAAGCGCGCGCCGTAACAAACGTGGCGATGCGCTGGGCAATCCTCTGGATGGGCGGGTTGGGGGTGCTCTTCATCCTGTTCGCACCGCACCTCGTCGGCATCTTCAGCGGCGATCCCGAACTGATCGCCATCGGCGCCACAGCGGTGCAGGTCGTTGCGCTGGCGCAACCGCTCTGGGCGGGCACCTTCGTCATCGGCGGCGCGCTGCGCGGCATCGGCGACACCCGCACTCCCATGGTCGTTTCCGGCGTGTTGGGGTGGGCGGCGGTCGGCATTGCGCTGCTGCTCGTGTATGTCTGGCCCGCGCTCTGGGCGGTGTGGCTGGCATACATCTTCACCGGACCGCCGGAGATCGGAGCGTTGTGGCGTGTATGGCGGCGCAGGGTGCAGACGGTTGTGGAGGCGTGAGGCGCGAGGCGCGAGGCGAGAGGATCAACGGAGAGGCGTTGCACCAAACACAGTCGTGGTCGGCAGACCGTTTCCGGGGCGCGAGGCGAGAGGATCAACGGAGAGGCGTTGCACCGCAACGACTCCGTCAGAAGCGTTGCACTGCCACGCCTCCGTCAGGGCGGGAAGGTTGCAGGTTGCAGGTTGAATGTTGCAGGTGGGAAGGTTACCGTGACACGTTGAATGTTGGACGTTGAACGTGAGACGGTTAAGTGTAGGGGCGTGGCGCCGCCATGCCCTGGTACGCAGGCAATAGGCAGGGGCGCACCGCTGGCGCGCCCAGACGCAGGTTGCAGGTAGGGGCGCACCGCTGGCGCGCCCAGACGCTGAACGGCGAGCATTCAGGCGAGAGGCGAAGGGCAAGAGGATGACAGGCAGACGTTGAACGATGGAGTTGAACGTTGAACGGTGCGCGTGGGAAGGGGTCACGTTGAACGGTGCACGTTGAACGTTGAAGACGGAACCTGACCCTTGAGGTCTGCGGCGTGGATCAGGTTCCCACTGTTGATTGCCATTCACGGAACGATTCCCGTCCTCTTCCAAAAACGCCACGCGACCTCAAGGGTCTGGAGGGAGGCAACGTTGCGCGATTGCGATCAATTTGCACATATCATGACGCATAATTTCAGAGTAAGATACTGATGAGAGGATCCGCAACTGCATCGCCCCCTGCTCATACATGGCAGTGAATGACATACACGACCTCGCCACAGGAGACAACCTATGCCACTGCTTGATATCGTCGAATTCGTCGATCCTACAGGCAAAACGCTGGTTGCGCGCGTTCCACCGGATGGCAATGGCGAACTGCGCCTTGGTTCGCAGTGCATCGTGCGCGAGGGGCAACTCGCCTTTTTTGCGCGCGACGGGCGCTTTCTCGATATGCTCATTCCTGGGCGGCACACCCTGACGAGCAACAATATTCCGCTGCTGATTGATTTCATCAAACTGCCGTTCGGCAGCAAAAGCCCGTTCCGCGCCGATGTCTACTTCGTCAGCCTGCACCAGCACACCGACCTGAAATGGGGAACGCCGCAACCCATTCCGATGCGTGACGCGCAGTTCGGCATGGTGCGGTTGCGAGCATTTGGCACGTTCATCATTCAGGTCGCTGAACCCCGGCGGCTGCTCACCGCCGTCGTTGGCACCCGCGGTCGCCTGACAGTGCAGGATGTCGAGGAGCAACTGCGCAGTTCGATTATTGCGCGCGTCGCCGACGTGATCGCCGAGCGTATGCGTGAGCGCAAACTCTCAGTGCTCGACCTGGCGACCGAGTATGACGAACTTTCGGAGATGGCGCACGAAGCGTTGAAGGACGATTTCGCCACGCTCGGCTTGCAGTTGACGCGCTTCTACATCAACACCATCAGCGTGCCCGAAGAACTCGAACGACGTCTCGATCAGGCTGGCGGCGTGGCGGCATTTGGCGGATTGGGCGACTACACGCGCTTCAAGGCGGCTGAGGCGCTGCAGGATGCTGCGCGCGCCGGCGGCGACAGCGCAGTTGGCGCGGGCATCGGGTTGGGTGCAGGGATGAACCTGGGGGCGCTGATGGGTCAGGCGCTGCAACAACCGGCGCCAGTGCAACCGCCTGCGCCGCCGCAACCGGCGCCTCCATCAACTGCAATGGCATCCCCGTCAGCAGCAACGAAGGCATGCCCGCGCTGTGGCGTTGATGTGCCAGCCAATGCCAAATTCTGTAGCGAATGCGGCGCATCGCTCCTCCCGGCTGCGTGACCGCAATGCGGGCACGCTGTCACGCCGGGGGCGAAGTTCTGCATCGAGTGCGGTGCGGCGCTGAAATAACTGGGGTTATGCGTCTGGCTCAAGATAGAAACTGAGCGGATAGCCCGCTTCCCGCGCCGCGTGGTGCGCCTCATACACGCGGCGCTGCGCTTCTTCGTAGGGAAGCGTCACGACATGCGCCCGGCCGTTATGGTGCGCTTCGAGCATCACCGCAACAGACTGCTCGAAGCCAAGCTCGAAAATCGTCAGCAACACCAGCACCACAAAGTCCATCGGCGTCACATCGTCGTTTTCGATGATGACGCGGTATGGACGTTCCAGTTCTTCTTCGGTAACAACGACATAGGTCGTCGTCGGAATTGTGGTTGTAAGCGGGACAGACACTTCTGCACGCATTGCGTCGCAACTCGCACTCTTCAACTGCCGGGAAACAGACGACTCTGGAAGACGCTGCCTGTTTTCATCATACCATACTGGCAGGCGCTGTGCAGGTCATCTTCCGGCGCTGCACCAAACGTTCATTCTCACGACTCATCCTTCAAACGGTCGTCGCTGCCAAAGAGCAGGCTTTGCCCAACCCACCCAACCACTGGCGAGCCAGAGGCGCGGCGCATCGTTTCGCGATACCAGGCATCGTGTTCGGCTGGCGTGCGAAAGACCGGGCAGTAGTTGCGCGAACTCCACAGGCGCAGGAATTCGTGGCGCTCCAGGGTGCGATTGCCCGGATAGCGCTCCGGCATGCCGTCGCCGTCGCGATCAATGTCGTTGGTAGCCAGATCGAAGTGTCCCAGATCAGGCCACTGTGCGTCCACCAGATAGTACTCTTCCCGCATAGCGCCGGAGGCGTCGCGGTATGGCAGGCTGTACCCGACCAGCACCGTCGCGTGCTGGCCCCACAGGCGCAACCTGCCCATCTGAAGCGCCGGGTAGATATCGACGATCACCGGCGCCCCGCGATCAATCAGTCCTCGCACCACCCGCTCGGCATCGGTATGCGAAAGATTGCCGAAGTGCGCGCCATAGCCGCGTCGCCGCAGTTGCAACGCCTTGAGCGGCGGCAGGGTCCCGCCAAGCTTCGGCTGGAACAACAGACTCGCCTCGCGGATGAACTCCTCCTTCGTAAAGCGCGGCTCGCCATGCAACAGATTGAGCGCATTGGCTAGCGAGGTGAAACTGCACTCGTTGAACCCCTGCCCACAGACGGGCCAGGCGGCAGGGTCGGCGGTTGTCACCACGCTGCGAACGTACGGAGGAAATGAAGACATGGGTGTGTCTCCTCGTATTGTTAGGGGTTGCAGAACCGAGAATTGAGAACTAGAGATCAGGAGTTAGGGGTTAGGAGTTAGAAGTTAGAGCCGCCTTCCCACCTTCAACGTCCAACATTCAACGTGTAACGGCAACGTTCAACCTGCAACCTGTCATCGTCTTGCCCTTCGCCTCTCGCCTGAATGCTCGCCGTTCAGCGTCTGGGCGCGCCAGCGGTGCGCCCCT
>DAOTWI010000183.1:0-2484 GCA_034436075.1 Roseiflexus sp. | reverse complement strand
TCGGTTCTCAGTTCTCAGTTCTCAGTTCTCAGTTCTCAGTTCTCAGTTCTCAGTTCTCAGTTCTCAGTTCTCGATTCTCGGTTCTTGGTTCTTGGTTCTCGGTTCTTGGTTCTTGGTTCTCAGTTCTCAGTTCTCGGTTCTCAGTTCTCAGTTCTTGGTTCTCAGTTCTCAGTTCTCAGTTCTCAGTTCTCAGTTCTCAGTTCATCGACAGGAATATGACGACAATGTACACCGAGGCAGACACCTTCTCCCTTGCCCCCGGTTTCATGGTGACGGCAACCGCCTGCGGTTTGAAACCGAATGGCGCGCTTGACATGGCGCTGATCGCGGCGGACGCGCCATGCAGCGCCGCTGGTCTCTTCACGACCAATCGCGTCAAGGCGGCGCCGGTGATCTATGACCAGGACGTGCTGGCGACGAATGCTGGCTCTATCCGTGCAGTGGTTGTCAATGCGGGCAATGCCAATGCCTGCACCGGACCGCAGGGCGCCGCCAACTGCCACGCTATGGCGCAGATGACCGCCGAACGCCTCGGATGCCGCGCCGATCAGGTGCTGGTGCTTTCAACCGGCGTCATCGGCAGGCAACTCGATATGGCAAAGGTTGCGCAGGGGATCGCCAGCCTGACCGGACCGACCGCGCAGCAGGGTGCAGGCGCTGCTGCGCGCGCCATCATGACCACCGACACCCGACCGAAAGTTGCCGCGCGCACTCTTCCGGTCGCCGGGAAGAGTGTCACGATTGCCGGAATGTGCAAAGGCGCCGGGATGATCCATCCCAACATGGCGACGATGCTGGCGATTGTGACCACCGATGCGCAGGCGTCACCCGCGATCCTCGACCGCGCCCTGCGCTACGCCGCCGACCGCAGTTTCAACCGCGTCAGCGTCGATGGCGACACCAGCACGAATGATACGTTCCTCCTCCTGGCATCGGGAGCGTCCGGCGTTTCGGTGAGCGATGCGTTTGTAGAAGACGGGCTTGCATTCGAGCACTTCGCGGCAGTGCTCATTGAGGTGTGCATCGACCTGGCGAAACAGATCGCGCGCGATGGCGAAGGCGCCACCCGTCTGGTGGAAATTACGGTCAGCGGCGCGGCGGATGAGCAGCAGGCGCACCAGGTGGCGAACGCCATCGCGCGCTCACCGCTGGTGAAAACCGCCATCCATGGCGGCGATCCGAATTGGGGACGTATCGTGTGTGCTGCCGGGTACAGCGGCGCCGCTATCGATCCCGACCGGCTGGCGCTCTGGTTCGGTCCGGCGTCGTCGCCGATCCAGCTGGTTGCCAATGGGTTGCCGCTCGACGCCGATCTGGCAGCGGCATCGGCGCTCCTGCGGCAGGACCCGGTCTTCATCACGCTCGACCTGGGGCTGGGCAATGCGCACACAACGATCTGGACGTGCGATTTCAGCAAAGAGTATGTTGAAATCAATGCGCACTATACCACGTAGGGGTGTTGCAGTTGCCGTCATCTGTCTGAGCGCGGTGATTTTTCTCTGGCGTCCGCTCATCGGCGGCGAGGTCTTCCTGCCGCTCGACGCCCTGCTGCATCTGCACCCGTGGCGCTACTCGTATGAGCGCGTGCCGGTCAATAACCATATTTCGACCGACTCGATCCGCCAGATCTATCCCCGGCGCCTGTTGACGAACGAGATGGTGCGCCGGGGCGCCTGGCCCCTGTGGAACCCCTCGATTCTGAGCGGCGTCCCGTTGCTCGATGATGGGCAGATCGCCTTTTTCTACCCGCCCAATCTCATCTTTCTCATCCTACCGCTCGATAAGGCGCTTGGTGTCTACGCCTGCGCGCAACTGATCATCGCCGGGTTGGGAAGTTATGTGTTTGCGCGGCGCATCGGGCTGGACGAAGGACCGGCGACGCTGGCAGGCATTGCATATATGTTCACCGGGCATATGCTCACCTACCTGCCATTCCCGGAACTGTCGGGCGCGACCGCGATGTTGCCGTGGTGTTTCTGGGGCATTGAACGCGCGATACGCAGCGGCGCCTGGCGGAGTTGGGCAGTTGCAGCCGTGATGTTAGGGCTTGTGGTGCTGGCGCAGATTCAACTGGCGTTCTACACGTATGTGGCGACCGGGTGTTACGCGCTGTTTCGCATCGTGCAGCGCGACGAAGGGCGCACGACGCCACGCCGGCGCCTGCTGATCGGGTTGGCGCTGGCGTATGCGCTGGGTCTCGGCTTGAGCGCCGTGCAACTGTTGCCCGCAATGGCGCTATCGGCGCAGGGGCAGCGGAGCGACATCGGCTTCTCGCTGGCGCCGCCGGAAGAATACTTCGGCAGCATGCTGCGGCTCATCGTTCCCGCACTCGGCGGCTTCGAGCGGATCGGACCGCCGCCAGCGTGGGGACCGCCGACCTTCCAGGTTCCTTATCCCTACGTCGGGCTGGCGCCGCTGGCGCTGGCGATCATCGGGCTGGCGCTGGCGCGTCACCGTCTGGCGGCGTTCTTTGGCGTTGTGGCG
>DAOTWI010000182.1:0-8002 GCA_034436075.1 Roseiflexus sp. | reverse complement strand
CGCCAGCTCAGGCATACGCCGTGGCTCGTGGTCAGCTCGCCTACTACCGCGCGCTTGAGCAGATCGGTGCGGCGCGCGTCATCGAAGATGCGTCGGGGCTGCGCGCGCATATCGCCGCCTGGCAGACGTGGGAGCGCAGCCCGTGCCATGATCCGCCGCCCCCCGGCATGGTCATCAGTATGGAGGGCGCCGATCCGATCCTCGCTCCCGATGATCTTGCAGCGTGGCGCGCAGCCGGATTACGGTTGCTGGGAATCACCCACTACGGTCCGGGACGTTACGCTGGCGGCACCGGCACAGAGGATGGTCTGACTGAGATTGGCTGGCGACTGCTGACCGAGATGGAGCGCCTTGGCATCGCCCTCGATCTGACCCACTGTTCAGACCTGGCGTTCGCACAGGCGATTGATCGCTTTGGTGGCGCGGTGCTCGCCAGTCACCATAACTGCCGCGCGCTCGTGCCGCACCAGCGCCAGCTCACCGACGACCAGATCCGGGCGATCGTGGCGCGTGACGGGGTGATTGGCGTCGCGCTCGATGCCTGGATGCTCAGACCAGGCTGGGTTGTCGGCGACCGCCCCAACCCCGCCAATCCATCAGTGACCCTCAACCATGTCGTCGACCATATCGACCATATCTGCCAGATCGCTGGCAGTGCGCGCCATGTGGGGATCGGGAGCGACCTGGATGGCGGCTTCGGGCTTGAGCAATCCCCGGCAGACCTTGACACCATCGCAGACCTTCAGCGCCTGCCCGACTTGCTCATGGCGCGCGGCTACCGTGCAGACGATATTGCCGCGATCATGCATGGCAACTGGATCCGCCTGCTGGAACGCTGCTGGAGCTGATGCTCCGGGCGAGGAGACGGACGATGGCGCGCTGGGAGATTACCGACGCCGACCGCGAACTGATTGCCCGCGAGATCGAACCGTTTCTGCCAGACCGAATCTTCGACGCTCACGCACATCTCTTCACCCGCAACCATTTCCCGCCCAGCGCCGCGCCAGCCTGGCTGGACGGGAACCCGGATCGCGTCGGACTCGCGGAGTATGACTCGTTCGTCGAGTGGCTCCACCCGGGCGGCCGTACTGTCGGGGGCCTGTTCTTCGGCCTGGCTTTCACTGGCGACCATGCGGCGAACAATACATTCGTCGCTGACGAGATCGCCGCGCAGCGCGCCGCCCGTCCCGTCTTTGCCCAACTGGTCGTACCGCCCGATGCGGATCCGGAGCAGGTGCGCGATATGGTGCGACGCAACGGTTTTGTCGGTCTCAAGTGCTACCACACCATGGCGCGCATCGAGGGTCCAACGTGGCTCGCGCCAATCGAGACCTATCTGCCCGAGTCGCTCGTCAGAGTGGCGCACGAGGAGCGGCTGAGCATCACACTCCACATCGTGCGTGATCGCGCCCTGGCAGACCCGCTCAATCAGGCAACCATCCGGCGCTATTGCGAGCGTTATCCAGATATGCGTCTGCTGTTGGCTCACGCTGCGCGCGGTTTCAACCCCTGGCACACGATTGAGGGCGTCGCCAGCCTGCGTGGATTGCCGAATGTCTATTGCGACACCAGCGCCGTGACCGAAGCTGGCGCGTTCGAAGCGATTGTCGAAACGCTTGGTCACGATCGACTGCTCTACGGGACCGACTTCCCAATCAGCCACATGCGCGGTCGCTGCGTCGCCATTGGCGACTCGTTCCACTGGTTCTACGCCGAGGACATGCGCCTCGAGGAGCGGCATACCACGTTGCGTCCAGTGATGGTCGGGCTTGAGTCGCTCCGCAGCCTGAAGCTTGCAGCGTGGCGTCTCAAGCTCAGCGACCGCCAGATCGAAGACCTGTTCTTCACCAACGCCGCTCAACTGTACGGATTCGCATGACGCGCCGGCTGACCGGCGCATGGAGGCAAGCCGTGATTGTCGATGTGCACACTCATACGCCGCAGTACAAGGACCACGTCCCGCCCGACGAGATCGTGATCAACCACGCCTGGCGCCCGGATCGCCCGGTGCGGTCGAGCGTCACCTGGCACGACTTCCTCGAACATCAGGCGCCAGCCGCCATCTCAATCGTCTTCGCCGTCGCGTGGCATCCCGGCATCGTCGTGCCCCGGCTCAGCGGGCGGGAAGTCGGCGACACCAGCTGGTATCGCGGCAACGTCAACGATGCGACCGCTACATTCGTGGCGGCTCACCCGGATCGGCTGATCGGCTTCATGGCGCTCCACCCGCACGACCCGAACTGTCTGGATGAGTTTGATCGCTGCCGGACCGAGCTTGGGCTGCGCGGCGTGAAGCTTGGCGCGAACTACCAGAACTTCGACCCGCTCGAAGTGCGGGCGCTGGCGATCTATGAGCGCGCCCAGCGTTACGGGCTGCCAGTCCTGTTCCACCAGGGGACCTCGCCGGTGCGCGAGGCGCCGATTCGCCTGGCGCACCCGTTGCTCATGGACGAAATTGCGATCCGTTACCCGGACCTCAAAATCATCATGGCTCATATGGGGCACCCGTGGCAGACAGACACGTGTACTGTAATCCGTAAGCACCCCAACGTCTTCGCCGACCTTTCGGGCAACTTCTACCGTCCATTCTCGTTCTGGGAGCAGTTAATTAAGGCGACTGAGTGGAATGTCCTGGACAAGATTCTCCTCGGGAGCGACTACCCGATCACCACGGTGCAGGAGACGATCGACGGGTTGCGGCGGGTGAACGCAGTGGTCGAGGGTACGCGACTGCCGCGGGTGCCGGAGGAAGCGATTGAGGCGATCATCAACCGCGATGCGCTTTCCCTGCTTGGGCTGCGCGCAGGCTAACGAGTCGTCGCCGTCGTCTTGATATGGCAGCACGTTTGCGCCATGCCTTCACACAGTATACGGGCTTCTCCCCTTCTCACCCTCGCGCGAGTGCGCGGGTTTACGTGGCGGACGACGGCGCTTATCCTGGGGCGTCACGTGTCCATCTGTGTCGGGCAGGCAACGTATGGCGCCTGCCCAAAACGCAAAGGCGTCGCCAGGGATGCCGCCATGCAGCGATACATCGACCTGGTTGAGCGGTTGAAGACCGGCGGGTGACCGTTGCAGAGTGCAGGCAGGAAGGTGGAACCGTTGAACGTTGAAGGTTGAACGTGGGAAGGTGAAGCAAGGGACGAGGTGAGAGGGACGAGGTGAGAAGTCTAACCCCTAACCCCAATACCTTTCAAATAAGGACGACGAGCCATCATTGACAGGGCTAAAACGCGGAGTCTTTGCGCCTTTGCGCCTTTGTGTGAGCTTATTCGAAGGGTATTGCCCCTAACCCCTAACCCCTGCCCCCCATTTCCCGTCGCTTCTGCTCGCGTTGACGCTCATTGAGGGTAAGGAGGCGCTTGCGCAGCCGGATGCCCTTGGGCGTCACCTCGACCAGTTCATCGTCGCTGATGTACTCGATAGCGTCATCGAGGCTCATCACGCGCGGCGTTTCCAAACGGATTCCCTCTTCCGCCGTCGAGGAGCGAATGTTCGTCAAATGTTTGCGGCGGCAGACATTCACTTCCAGGTCGCGCTCGCGGATGTGCTGACCGACGATCATTCCTTCGTAGACGTCCGTGCCGGGGGTGATAAAGAGCGTGCCGCGCTCCTGAACCTGGTTGAGGGCATAGGCGGTGGCGACGCCGCTTTCGGACGCGATCAGCGAACCGTTCGGGCGAGTGACAATCTCGCCAGCAAGCGGTTCATACCCGATGAAGAGCGAGTTCATCACCCCTTCGCCGCGCGTTGCAGTCAGAAAGGTCTGGCGGAAGCCGAGCAGACCGCGGGTTGGCACGTGAAAGATCATATGCACCAGTCCGCCGTCGCGGATGCTCATATCGCGCATCACTCCGCGGCGTTGTCCCATCAACTCGATGACCGCGCCCTGGTATGGTTCGGCGACTTCCAGTTCGACCTGCTCAATTGGTTCGTAGGTGGCGCCGTCGATCTCCTTGAAGATCACCTCGGGGCGCGAGACCTGAAACTCATACCCCTCGCGGCGCATCGTCTCGATGAGAATCGTCAGGTGAAGTTCGCCGCGTCCGCTGACGACGAAAGCGTCGGGCACATCGGTATCAGCGACGCGCAGCGCCACATCGCGCTCAAGTTCCTGGTAGAGCCGCTCGCGCAGTTTGCGGGAGGTGACGTGCGTCCCTTCGCGCCCGGCGAACGGACTGGTGTTGACACTGAAGGTCATACGCACCGTCGGCTCCTCGACCGCGATCGGCGGCAGCGCCTCCGGGTGCTGCGCATCGGCGATCGTATCGCCAATGCCCGCGTCGCCAATCCCTGCGATAGCAATG
Organism: Roseiflexus sp.; assembly: GCA_034436075.1. Classification (GTDB taxonomy): domain Bacteria; phylum Chloroflexota; class Chloroflexia; order Chloroflexales; family Roseiflexaceae; genus Roseiflexus. The sequence goes on along the minus strand of DAOTWI010000182.1, from coordinate 3,695 downwards.
ATGTCGCCGGCGGCGACCTCCTCGACCTCATTCCGATCCAGACCACTGAAAACGAACAGCTGGCTGACCTTCGCCGAGATCACGCCGCCATCGCGCGCGATATGCGCCACAGCCTGCCCTTTGCGCAGCCTGCCGCGCCGCAACCGTCCGACCAGAATCTTTCCTTTATAATCGTCGTACACCGTGTTCGTCACCAGCAACTGCGCCGGACCGTCCGGGTCAACGTCCGGACCGGGGATCTGATCGAGGATCGCGTCGAATAGCGGCTCGAGCGAGTCGTGGATTTTGAGCGGCGAGCGTCCGGCGACCCCTTTGAGCGCGTTGGTGTAGATCGTTGCGAATTCAGCCTGATCGTCGGTCGCGCCAAGTTCAACGAACAGGTCGAAGGTTTCATTGACGACGTGGTTTGGGCGCGCATTCGGGCGGTCGATCTTGTTGACGACGACAATAGCCCGGTGGCCAGCCTGCAACGCCTTGCGCAGCACGAATCGCGTTTGCGGCATGGGACCATCGACCGCATCGACCAGCAGCAGCACGCCGTCGACCATATTCATGACCCGCTCGACCTCGCCGCCGAAGTCGGCGTGTCCTGGCGTATCGACGATATTGATTTTAACGCCGCGATAGGTGACAGCCGTATTCTTTGCCATGATCGTGATGCCGCGTTCGCGCTCGAGGTCATTCGAGTCCATGACGCGCTCAGCGACCTGTTGATTCTCACGGAAAATGCGCCCCTGGCGCAGCAACCCGTCGACCAGCGTCGTTTTGCCATGGTCAACGTGGGCAATAATCGCAATATTGCGAATGTCGTCTCTTCGGATCATCACATTTACCCGCAAAATGCCCCAGCCATTGCGGCCGGGGCGATACGTCGCACATAGAGTGTTGTCATCCGGGCAGTCGCTCTCGATGCTGATTTTCCAGCACCAGTGTACCACAAAACCAGGCAAGCATCCACAATTCACAGTGCATTATAAGCGCACACGGATTTTCGCGGATTGAGATCGATTCGCGCGGATCGATAGTCTTCCATTCCAGAACCATCCGTAAGAATCTGTGTGCATCCGTGTTCTCTTCACAGGTCTGACCTGCGCAGGGATGAATCGTCGCCTTGCACCGCATCTGGCGGTACGCTATACTCAGTCTGCACCCCGCGCCCGTCGCTTCGTGCGAACGCACCACAGGCGTGGTATACTCATGATGCACTGCATCATGGCGTTGAGGGGACATGCATGGAGGAAGCGCTCAGGATCGAACTGTTCGGCGCATTGACTGTCCAGATCGATGGTCGTCCATTGCCGGACTCCGCCTGGCGTTCCCGGCAGGAGCGGCGCCTGCTCGCCATGCTCGCCGCAGCGCGCGGACGGCTGATCGGCGCGGACCGGCTTTGTGAATGGTTATGGCCCGGTTCTGACAGCGCCAGTGCAGCAGTCAACCTGCGCAGCGCCATCAGCAGTTTGCGGCGCATCCTCGAGCCGGAGGCTGACCGCGCCTCGCGCCGTTACATTCTGACGCGCTCCGGCGGATACGCCTGGAACATGGAGAGCGGCGCCTGGATCGACGTCGATGAGTTTCTCGCGTTGACCGAACCGGTTTCAGCCGAGGACGCCGCTGCCGCACAGGGCGAATCAGAACGTCTGGAACGCGCCGTCGCGCTCTATCGCGGCGATTTTCTCGAAGACGAGCAAGAACTTGCGTGGGTGATCATGGAGCGTGAGCGGTTGCGCGTGCGGTATCTCGATGCACTGCGACGACTGGCGGACATCAAACTCGAGCGCGGCGATCCAACCGCAGCGATGGCGCTTGCCGGGCGCGGCATTGCGATCGCATCCCTCTCCGAACCGCTCTGGCGGGTATTGATGCTGGCGCAGGCGCGTGCTGGCGATACGGCGGGCGCGCTTCAAAGTTACGAGCGGTACCGTCATCTCCTGGATCATGAACTGGGCGCTGCGCCATCACCCCAGACCCAGGCGCTCCACATGGCGATCCTGCGCGGAGATCCCGCGATCGAACTGCGCAGCGGCAATGCTCCATCGCAGGGACATCCGCACGAACGACCGCGATCAACCGAAACGCGCAACGCCGCCGCTCCGCTTCAGACGGCGCGTCCGCCGCGGTCAACGCCGGCGCCCATCGTCGGACGGCAGGAGGAACTGGCATTACTCCGGCGCTGGCTCGCCGATCTTGATCAACGCACTGGCGGGATTGTGACGATCGTTGGCGAGGCAGGGATCGGCAAAACGCGCCTGCTCACGGAAACGTTGCGCATTGCCGCCGACCGTGGCGCTCTAACGCTCGAACTGCGTGCGACCTCACTGGAGCAAGGGTTGCCCTTCGCGGCAGTCAGTGAAATGCTGCGTTCACTGGTGCGCAACGCGCCGGAACAGCGACTGCGGCAATTGCCGCAGTTTGCGCTGGCGCAGATCGCCGATCTCTTTCCGGCGCTGCGCGAGCGGTTGCCCGACCTGCCGGAATTGCCGGATGTACCGCCGGACGAACGCCGCAATCGCCAGATCGAAGGCTTATGTGAACTGGCGCTCGCGCTGGCGCGCACGCTGCCGCTGGTGATCGCGCTCGATGATGCGCAGTGGGCGGATGAGGCTACGCTGGCGACCATTGGACGGCTTGCCCGCCAGGCGTCGCGGCGGGCGTTGCTGATCATTCTGGCATACCGCGCCGACGAACTGAGTGATAATCCGTCGCTCCATACCCTGCTCCGCACGCTTGGACGCGATATGCTGCTGCGTCCGCTGGTGCTCAGCCGTCTCGACGCTGTCGCAGTGGCGGAACTTCTCGCCACCCTTGCCGGGGTCGACACCGGACGGGTCGCGCGTCTGGCGCCTCAACTGGCGACCAGCACCGGCGGCAATCCGCTGGCGCTCATGGTGACCGTACAGGCGCTGCTGGAGAGTCGCGGCGCAGCGTCGCTCGCCGCATTACTGCCCGACCTTGACGCTGGCGCGCCGTTCCCCGATCCGACCGAAGCGCCGCAGATGCGTGAACTGGTGCGCTCGCGTCTCGACCGTCTGCCGTCCGCAGCGCGGGACCTGGCGGAACATCTGGCGTTGATCAGCCGTCCGGCATCGCTCGACCTGATCGAACGACTTGGCGGAACGGATGCGCTCAAAGCCGCACAGATCCTGCTCGAACGCCAGATACTGGTCGAAGACGACGATGCGCACCTTTCGTTCAATCACGATCTGGTGCGCTCAATTACCGCAGCAACCCTCTCATCGCCGCGACGACGCCTGCTCCATCATCGGATTGGCGAAGCGACGGCGGCGCTGGAAGGGCAGCTGCCGGAACGCGCCGCCGAGATCGCCTATCACTTTCGGCAGGCGGGCCGCGCTGCTGATCGTGAGACTGTGCGGTATGCCACTGACGCTGGCGACCATGCACGTCGCGCGTTCGGGTACCGTGATGCGTTGCGGCACTACGACGCCGCCATCGAGGCGGGCGAGCGTCTCGGCGATGAGGCGCCGGTCGAGGTGATGCAGCGCGCCTTCGCTGGGCGGTTGCTGACGTGTGAGACGCTGCTGGACTGGCACGGTTTGGAAGAAACATCGGCGCGGTATGAGCGCTGGGCGACCCATCGTCATGTAGCGCCGCCGACGCTTGTAGCGCCGCGCCGGTTGGTGCTGTTGCGCGCGCTGATGGGCGATCTGGCGGGCGCTGCTGCGATCAGCGCGGCGCAT
>DAOTWI010000181.1:0-3236 GCA_034436075.1 Roseiflexus sp. | reverse complement strand
GCCAGCGGAAGCGTCGCCTGAAGCGACAGCGGCGCCAACGGCAACGAGCGCCGCCGCTGCCGAACCAACGGCGCCGCCCCCCACGCCAATACCCGACAGCGGAGCATCGGAACTCAGCCCCGATGCCATCTCGCCGCAGAATGTCGCTACCATCACAGCGACGCGCCAGCTCTCCATGTCGGTGTTCGGTCCGGTCGCCTACTCCCCTGATGGGCGTTTGCTCGCGGTGGGGATCAGCGAAGCAGTTAGTCTGCACGATGCCACGACGCTCGATGATCTTGGCACATGGTTCGACCATACCGGCAAAATCACATCGCTCGCCTGGTCTGCCGACAGCGCGCTGCTGGCGTCGGGCGCCAGCGATGACAATGAGATTCGCATATGGGATGCAGCAACCGGCAGAGTCCTCCGGCGTTTGAGCGGCCATACCGGCTGGATCCGCAGCCTCGCCTTCGCTCCGAGCGGGACGTTGCTGGCATCGGGGAGCACTGATCAGACAGTGCGCATATGGGATGCCTCCACGGGTCAACTGGTGGCAACCCTGCGCGGGCACACCGGGTTTATCGGCGGTGTGACCTTCTCGCCCGACAGTGCGACACTGGCGTCCGCCTCGCGTGATGGCAGCGTGCGGCTGTGGGATGTGGCATCCGGGCAGGAAATCAGCAGCTTCAGTTTTCGCACCCCGCTCGACCAGACGACCAACCTGCGCTACTGGGCGACCGGCGTTGCGTTTTCGCCCGACGGCACGGCGCTGGCGGTCGGTTCGACCGAGGGGGTCGTCTACCTGCTCGACGCGGCAACCGGTCAGGTCATTCATCAGTTGCGCGGTCACACGAACTGGATTGTCATTCGCGGGCTGGCATTCGCTCCAGACGGCAAGACCCTCTACTCGGCAGGGCTGGATGCGACCGTGCGCATTTGGGACGTAGAGCGTGGCGTTCAGACCGGCATGCTCGATGTCCACCGTCTCGACATTTTCAGCATTGCGATGAGTCCGGATGGTGAGCGACTGGCGTCGGTGAGCGACCAGGAAGGGCGCCTGATCGTCTGGGATCTGACGCAGCAGCGCCCCGACATGAACCTGCGGATCGGGCTGGGATTGGTGACCTCGCTCGCGTTCTCGCCCGACAGCGAGGTTATTGGCGCAGTCGGGTACAACGGGATCATTCAGTTGCGGTTGCTGGCAAATGACCAGATTCGCCAGTTTGCCGGTTCGATGACATCCGTGCAATCGCTGGCATTCCTGCCGAATGGTCGTCTGGCAACGATCACCGAGCAGGATACAGTTGTCATCCTGGATTTTCTTCAGGAGACCTCCCGCGATCTGACCGGATTGACCGGGACGCCGCTCTGCATCGCCGCCGATCCGGGCGGAACAGTGATCGCATCTGGCATCAGCGATGGCACGGTGGCGCTCTGGAATGGCGCCAGCGGACAGTTCATCCAGTCGTTCAAGACCGACCTTCCGGCGGTGTTTCTGGTGGCAGTCAGCGATGATGGCGCCTTCGTGGCGGCGGCTGGCACGCCAAACGATCCGCGCATCGAGATCTGGAGCGTCGCTGATGGGCAGCGGGTGCAGACCCTGAGCGGCATGCAGAACTCGATTACCAGCATCGCGTTCCAGCCGGGAGGGACGCTGTTCGCCGCAACGGGGACTGACGGCGTGTTGCGGATGTGGAACTATCGCACGGGCGCGCCCGCACGCACCCTGCGCGCTGCGCCCGAAAATGGGTGGTTTACTGCCCTGGCATTCTCGCCCGACGGCGCGCTCCTTGCAACTGGCACGCCTACCGGCGTGGTGCAGTTCTGGAATCCGGCAAGCGGGGCGGAGATGGCGCGCGTCCAGCAGCAGTTTGGCGTTCTGGCGCTGGCATTCAGCCCTGACGGCGTTCAACTCGCCGCTGCCGGTCGTGATTCGGGCGTGACGATTTATCGCGCAACTCGCAGCGGTTCATCATAGGCGCCGGAATGAACCTGTGGCGCGCCAGGCGTACAGACTGACAGCCAGGATGCTGGCGAGGAACAGAAGATACCCCCACAGGCGCGGATCGCTCCAGGAAACCACTGCCGGATACCGTGCCAGGGCAATGGCCTGCAATGCCACGAACGCCACTGAACTGATCTGCACATTGCGCACCCGCATCAAATCCCCCTCGCGCAATACCTGAGCCGCGGCGATGCCCAGACCGATCAGCCACGCGCCGATGGCGCGCGCCGTCAGCGGCGTCAACTGCCAGGACCAGAGCGGCGCGGCGAATCCGGGTGCAACCAGCAGCATGGCGCCTACGGCAAGCAGCGCAGCCGCCTGGAGTCCGATGATGGGCCAGAGCCAGGCGGGCAGCGGCGCCACAACCGGCGGGTCGCCCCCAGGCATCCTCATTTGCAGTATCAACAAAATGGCGAGAACAGGCGGTACGATGGCGTAGACGATCAACCATGCCCAGGCGGCGGCGCGCGTCAGCGGATCATCACTGGTGAGGTGAAAACGATCCAGGTGGATCAGTGTGACGATCAGCGTGATCAGCGTAAATGCCAGCACTGCGGTGACAGCGACGCGCGCATGCGCCCATTGCGTTTCGCGCGCCGCCAGCCATTCAAGCAGCATGCTCGACCAGTAGGCGCCGCCGAGGAATGCAGCGGTCAGCGGCGGCTTGATCGTCCAGGCGAACAGTCGGTCGGTTTGCTCCGTGAAGACGAAGAGTTGCACACCGCTGATAAAGACCAGCACACCGGCGATCATGAGCATCACGCGCATCGGCGCAATGAGCCGCTTGATGGATTGTCGCTCAGAGGGCATATTAGTAGGTCACGCGCACCGGCGTGCCGATTGGCGCCCATTCGTACAGCCATGCCGCCGATTTCAACGGCAGGTTGACGCAGCCGTGCGAGGGGCGCGCGCCGGTGCCGAAGAGGTTGTGCCAGTAGGTGCCGTGCAGGGCGACGCCGCCGTAGAAGTACATCACGTGCGGAACATTGGGCACGACCCAGTATTTGCCGTCGGTGACGCCATCCATCGTTTGCCTGGGCAGTTTCGCATAAATCTGGAATATGCCGGTCGGCGTGTTCATGCCGTCGCGCCCGGTTGCAACCGGCGCATCGAAGACGAGACGGTCATCTTCGTAAGCGTAGAGCCACTGTTTCGACAGATTGACGACGATCCGCTTTGCGGCGCGCGTTGTGGCTGCGGGGGCGCGGCTTGCCGGGGGTGGCGCCGGTGAACGCGGCATGGCGGTTGC
>DAOTWI010000180.1:0-1901 GCA_034436075.1 Roseiflexus sp. | reverse complement strand
CGCGGCGGCAACGGACCGCTCGCCAGCAGACTCAGCCCCGGCACGCCGGTTTCCTGCAACGGCGGCGGCGCGTCGTCTTGCGCCAGGATCATATTCGTCAGCCCGACATCGTTCGACAGTCCAAACAACGTGTGGAGCGACGGTCGGCGCAGGTCGCAGTCCACCAGAATGACGCGCTGCTCCGCCTGCGCAATGGTGACCGCCAGGTTCGCCAGGGTTGTCGATTTCCCCTCGTCGGGCGCAGTGCTCGTCGCCAGCAGGGTATGCAGCGGCTTGTCGAGGCTGGAAAATTGAATGTTCGTGCGGAGCGTCCGGTACGCTTCCGCCGCCGGCGATCGCGGATCGCGCAGGGCGATCAGCGGGGAGTCGGCGTATCCGTTGGTCTGATTCATCTCTCTCGCATCGTTGGTTGCATTCATCGTCGTGCGGGCAGCGCCGCGCCCCGCGCCTCGCTGCCGGTTACAGGAATGGCGCCCAGCGTCGCCAGCTGGACATGCCGTTCAACATCATTTGGCGTTTTGATCGTATCATCGAGGGCTTCGAGCACGAATGCCAGCAGGATGCCAAGCACCAGCCCAAGCACAGCGCCAGCCAGCATGTTGACGCGGGTTTGCGGACGGTGGAGCACCGGCGGCGTTGCCGGTTCGAGGACGGTCATGCTGATCCGGTCGGTGCCTTCGAGGAAATTATTGCGCGCACTGACCAGCGCCACCATGTTGTTGCCGATGGCGTCCGCCAGCCGTTGCGCTGTCGCTGGATCGGGATAATCGACCTGCACAATCATCTTGCGCTCGTCGGGGCGCGGCTGGATGGCGACGCGCCTGAGCAACCATTCCGGCGTCCGGTCGAGTTGCAACTCGTCGCTGATCTTCTGCAACTGCGGTCGCGCCAGCGCCATCTCGCGGAAACTGCTCATGCTGTTCTGCAACACAATCGACAACCCGTTGTCGATGCGGTTCGGCACGACCAGATAACTCGCCTCGGAGCGATACACACGCTCCTGGAGCCGGCTGAATATCAGTGCGCTTGCGACTGCCACGGCTGCGGTCAGCAGTATGATCCACCAGCGGCGGCGCAGTACCGCAAGGTAATCCGAAAGTTGCATGTCACCCTCCTGCTTGCTGCGATGGCAGGGCGCGCGATGCGTCCCAGACATGGGCGCTGAACGCCAGTAAAGATCCTGCCAGCAATCCGGCAAGTCCACGGATCAGCGCCATCACGACCATGGCGCTCCAGCTATTGGTGCGGAGCGCCGGACCGGGCGGCTCGAGCACAACCACATTGACCAGCGGCTGGTCCGGCGTTGCTGCCGGATCGCCCCACAACGCCAGCCCGCGCCGCTGCACCACATCGACCGCTGCTCTCGCCAGCGCTTCGGAGAGCGCCGGATCGCCGGTTTCCGCCCATATCTGCACCACTCGCCGCTGGTTCGATGCGCCGAGCGACGCGCGCACCTGATCCGGCGGGAGCGATACGCCTGTGAGCGCCAGCGCACTGCTGACGTCGGCGCTGAATGGTGCGCCCTGCACGATTGCAGGAAGATCATACGCGAGAGCGTCTTCGGTGTCAAAACGCCGGTCTTCGCTGCGCGTGATCAGCAGGCTGGCGGACGACCGGTAGCGCGGCGGTTCGAGCAGCGCCAGCCCCAGACTGAGCGCGGCGGCGACGATGGCTGGCGCAATGACCAGCAGCCAGCGGCGGCGCAGTATGGTGATATATGTCAGTATAGGCATAAGAACCGAGAACGGAGAACCGAGAACGGAGAACCGAGAACGGAGAACCGAGAACGGAGAACTGAGAACTGAGAACTGAGAACTGAGAACCGAGAACTGAGAACTGAGAACTGAGAACCGAGAACTGAGAACTGAGAACTGAGAACTGAGAACCGAGAACTGAGAACC
>DAOTWI010000179.1:0-5406 GCA_034436075.1 Roseiflexus sp. | reverse complement strand
AGCCTGTCGAAGCCAACGCCAACCGCGCCAAAGGCGCAGGCTCGATTGTCCAGGTTTTATGTGATCTCCCTATGAGAACATAATCCGGCATCGCCACGCTCAGCCCGCGCAGGCGGGCTTTGCAGCAGGAGCCCGCGACTTATGGCTTTTGAGAAATTAACCCGGTATCGCCACGTCCAGCCCGCGCAGGCGGGCTTTGCAGCAGGAGCCCGCGACTTTAGTCGCCGGGCGGGTAGGCGGATAGCGGAATAATGACTCAAAAATCATCAGCCGCCGGGTTCCCCGGAAACGGCGCGCACCTGGCGCGCTGGCGGTTCAACTTTCGCCATGCGGCGACCGGAAGAATCGAGAAGGGAGCGAATGACCGGATACTCATGCGCCAGGTGCTGCAAAAATGCATAGGCGATGGGTGAGAGGGGCCATTCTTTGTTCCAGATCAACTTCAACTGGCGCTGCAGGTCGCAATCGTTCACCGGCAACAGACGCAGCACGCCGAGATCCACTTCATGGCGCACCACATAGGCGGGCAGGATGGCAAAGGCGCCGCCTGCCAGCAATGCACGCTTGATCGTTTCGGGGTTGTCGAACTCACCCGCATACCGGAGGTGGACATTGTGATCCTTCAAGACTCCGTCGAGCCAGGCGCGGCTCTGACTGCCGATCTGGCGCAGGATTACCGGCTGATCATCGAGCGACCGAATGCTCAATGAGGTTGCATTCCACCACGGGTGCGCCTGGCTGACGACCACGTATTGTTGCACATTGTCCAGGATCAGCACGCCAAGGCGTGGCAGCAGGCGCGCGCCGTTCAACTCCCCTTCGATAAAACCCACATCGCACTGCCGCTCTATCACCTGGGTGACCACCTCGGACGTTGTGCTCGTCTTGATCGAGACGGTAAATTGCGGATAGCGGATGCGGAACTGTTCAACAGACTCTGATAGCACATAAATGCCAACCCCAGGCGTCGCAGCCAGCGCCAGGCTGCCTCCGCTCAGGTGCGACACGTCGGTGATTGCCAGTTTCACTTCCGCGACCAGCCTGAAGATCTCCTGCGCATACTGGAGGAGCAGTTCGCCAGCCGGCGTCAACTCGACCCCGCGGTGCTTGCGGATGAGCAATTGCTCGCCAAACTCGACTTCCAGATCCTGGATGTGCTGGCTCACATTCGGCTGCGACATCAGGAAGTGATCGGCAGCCTTGCTGATGCTGCCCGCCTGCGCCACATAGACAAACAGTTCGAGTTTGTGCAGGGTCAGCATGGCATAACGTCAAGTTATAGCAGCGATATTAAGAAGAGTATACCAGAGAACGAGCGTTTCCGGTATATTCTTTGTACAGTCCTTCACCAAAATCCCGCCGCGCACGTAGAGCCATGGACAAACGATCTGCCAGAGTGATCCGCGACGGTCGAGCGACTGCGACCCGGTTTTGTCGCCGTCCTTGCCAGCCGTGCGGCTGCGCCGTTGGATGGGGTGTCTGCTCCGCGTGCGCCAGGCGGCGGAGGCAGCGGATGCGAGCGACTGCGGCGCTGCTGGCGCACCGCGCCGTAGTGCAGCTGAAGCGATGACGGTCTGTCAATCACGCGAAGGAGCACACGAACGATGACGACCCTGACATCCACAATCACAGGCGTGGCAGCGCCGCCGGGCAACGGCGGCCTTCCTGCGCCGAACGTCGATGGCAAAGCCGAAATCCTTGCGCTCATTCTCGCCAGATTGGAGCGGATGGAACAGCGTTTTGAACGCTATGAGGCGCTCATTCAGCAGGGATTGCCCATGGCGGCGATGATGACCGACACTATCGACGGATGGATGCACGATCTGAAACAATCCGGCATCGACGTCGATGAGCGGGCGAAGGAGTCGCTTTGCCTCCTCGCTGAACTGACGGCGCCGCAATCGGTGGAGGCGCTCCATACGTTGCTGAAGATGCTCCCCACGCTCGGTATGCTGGTTCAACAGGCGCCAGGCGCGGTTGCGATGTTGGCGGATACCGGCGACGACCTGATAATGCGTCTGCGTGAGGCAGGCGTTGACATTGAGCATTTGGGGCGCAGAGGCTTGAAGGCAGCGAAAGCATTGATCGACTCCAACGTCCTCGAAGACTCGGCGGTTGCCGTGATCAGCAATGCTGCACAGTCGCTGGCAGACAGTGCGTGCGCTGCTCGCCCCGTCTCGGCATTTGGGTTGCTGCGCGCTCTGGGTGATCCGGACGTTCAGCGCGCCCTCGGATTTTTCCTCGCGTTTGCAAAATCGTTTGGCAGCCGTTGTAAAACCAACACCTAGAGGAGGCATCGATGCAACGCCATTATCCTGTTGTGATTGCCGGCGGCGGCACTGCGGGGCTGACTGTCGCCGCTCAGCTGGTCAACTCCCTCGATCCATCCCGAATCGCCTTGATCGAACCAAGCGCCCACCACTTCTACCAGCCGCTCTGGACCCTCGTCGGTGGCGGCGTTTTTTCCAAAGAAGAGTCGATGCGCAATGAGGCGGATTTTATTCCGGCTGGCGTGACCTGGATTCAGGAGTATGTCAGCGCCTTCGAGCCGGATCAGAACCGCGTTGTGCTCAAGAATGGCGATGCGCTCACCTACGATTATCTGGTCGTGGCGCTCGGCATTCAGATCGACTGGGATCGGGTGCAAGGCTTGCAGGAGGCGCTGGCTGAACGGAATGGCGTGTGCAGCAACTATTCCTACGACACGGTTGATCGCACATGGGAGAATATTCGTTCGTTCAAGGGCGGCGTGGCGGTGTTTACGCAACCTTCGACGCCAATCAAGTGCGGCGGCGCGCCGCAGAAGATCGCCTACCTTGCCGACGATTACTTCCGCCGCGCGGGTGTGCGCGACCGGTCAACTATCAAGTTCTTCTCTGGCACTGGTGGGATCTTCTCAGTCAAAAAATATGCCGACGCTCTGACACAAGTGTGCCGGCGCAAAGGAATCGAGACCTATTTCCAGCATGAGCTGGTCGAGATCAACCATCGCCAGAAGGAAGCGGTCTTCCAGAACCTCGCCAGTGGCGAACGGATCACAGTTCGCTATGATATGATCCACGCTACGCCGCCCATGAGCAGTCCGGATGTTATCAAGAAGAGTAAACTGGCGGCTTCAACCGGGTGGGTGGAAGTCGATCAGTTCTCGTTACAGCACGTCCGCTACGCGAATGTATTTGCCCTGGGCGATTGCAGCAACCTGCCGACATCGAAAACCGGCGCGGCCATCCGCAAACAGGCGCCGGTTGTGGTGGAGAATCTCGTCGCCGCGATGGAAGGACGACCGCTCGAAGCCGTCTACGATGGGTACACGTCCTGCCCGCTGGTGACCGGCTACGGCAGCCTGATCCTGGCAGAGTTCGACTATCAGTTGACTCCGAAGGAGTCGTTCCCGTTTGATCAATCGCGCGAGCGCTACAGCATGTATGCGCTGAAAGCCTACGGCTTGCCCGCCATGTACTGGAATGGCATGCTGCGCGGCCGCATGTAATAGAGCGATCAAGCAGATGTTGCACAATCTTGTCCATGCTAACCTTCGTGCGGCTGGCGTTGGCTGAGCCTGTCGAAGCCAACGCCGATCACAAGATTGTCCAATCTCTGGTTGATCTTCCTATAAGATGTCAAGGAGGATATCATGATCTTTCGTCAATTCCTCAATGAGGCGGTCTCGGCGGCATCATACCTGATCGGATGCGTGCAGAGCGGCGAGAGCGCGGTGGTCGATCCGGGTCTGCCGCCTGAGGAGTATCTGATGGCGGCGGCTGACAGGGGGTTGCGCATTACGGCGATTGTCGAGACGCACTTTCATGCCGACTATTTCTCGACTGGACGGGCGCTGGCGGCGTTGACCGGCGCAACGATCTATGCGCCGAGCCGGGACGATATCGAGAATGAGATCACGGGCGCATCAGTCCACTACCCGCACACGCGCGTGCGCGACGGCGACGAGATTCGGATCGGCAACGTCATTCTCCGGGCAATCCATACCCCTGGACACACGCCGGAGCACACGGCGTATGCCGTCATCGATACGCCGCGTTCTGATCAGCCCTGGATGGTTCTGACTGGCGACTCGCTCTTTATCAACGATGTGGCGCGCACCGATCTGGTCAACCTGCCGCTGACCGGACCCGAGGTGATGTTCACCAGCCTTCAGCGCCTGCTGGAACTGCCGGATTACTGCGAAATCTATCCGGCGCACTATGGCGGTTCGGCATGCGGCGGTAAGCAGATGAGCGGCAAGCCGATCAGCACCATCGGGTTCGAGCGGCGCTTTAACTGGATGCTCCAGGCGCGCAGCGTGCAGGAGTTTGTTGACCTCAGCGGCGTCGTGCCGCGTGAAGCGGTTGAGTCGGTGCTCATCCACCGCAATACCAATCGCGGCGTTCTTCCGCTCCCTGCTGAAGCGGTCCGTCCGGCTGTGCATCACCATCGCCACCTGCCTGCCGATGTGCCGGCGCTCTCCGTTCAGCAGGCATATGACGCGATGCAAAACGGCGCGATCCTGATCGACTTGCGACCGGCGCTGGCATTTGCTGATGGTCACCCGGCTGGCGCGATCAACATTACGTTCAACAAGAGCAACATGGTCGAGCGCGCCAGGATGCTGCTCGATGCTGATACGCCGCTGCTCTTCATCAGTGACGTTCCGCTGCTGGCGCAGGAGACCGCGCACCTGTTCGTTGAGGAGGGACTCGCCGTCGCCGGGTATGTGCAGGAACCGGTCAGCGCCTGGCGGACAAGTGGTCTGCCGGTTGAACAGATCGCCGTTGGCGATCTAGAGACACTCCATCAGTACACTCTCAACCGTGAGGCGCTCATTCTGGACGTGCGCGAACCGTTCGAATGGGAGAAAGGGGTCATCCCTGGCAATGCCGCCGATGTGCGTCTGATTTCACTCAGCGAGATTAGACAGCGATGGCGCGAATTGCCTGCCGACCGCACCATTGTTATTGTCTGCGAGAGCGGAACCCGCGCCTGCGCCGTCGCCAGTCTGCTGAAACGCCAGGGGTATATCGATGTCGTTGATATTGCGCCCCAGGGGATGAGCGACTACGCTAAGCGGTACGAAACGGTTCGCCCAGAACTGGCGATGACGACGTGATGCCGGGCATTCAGGCACAGGCAGCCGTGCCAATGAACCTGGACAATTAAGAACGTGGAGGGGCTGGCGTGGGTGCAGGCATGCATTGTCAGGCGGCAAGCACCCCCCACTCCCCCGCTTGCGGGGGGTTGGGGACAAACGCGCCGCGCTGCTCGACACTGCCGCCCCTCCTCCCCCGCTTGCGGGGGGGTTGGGGGGCGTTCCGCCGTTCGTCCACGTGCGGTGAGCATACCGAACCGCACGTGGACGCTGCTGTTCCCGTCCGCGCAGGCGGACGGTCGGCCGCAGGCCTGCCAGGAGCG
>DAOTWI010000178.1:0-9062 GCA_034436075.1 Roseiflexus sp. | reverse complement strand
AGCCTGTCGATCGGGTCGGTGGCGGGCGTGGCGCACAATCGGCGGATTGGCATCATCTGGCTCGACGCGCACGGCGACTATAATACACCAGAGACGACCCCATCGGGGAATATTCACGGCATGGGTCTGGCGGCGCTCACCGGGCGCGGCCATCCGCTGTTGACCGGCGTCCTCGGTCAGACGCCGGTGGTGCGTCCGGGGGATGTCGCGCTGGTTGGCGTGCGCAGCCTCGATGACGGCGAGCGCGAGTTGTTGCGCGCGTCCGGGGTGCATGTCTTCACCATGCACGACATCGACCGGCGCGGGATGGCGTCGGTGATGGAAGAGGCGATCCTGCACGTCAGCGTCAACACCGCCGGGTTTCACCTGAGTTTCGATCTCGATGTCCTCGACCCAAACGAAGCGCCAGGGGTCGGAACGCCGGTGTTGGGGGGCATCACGTATCGTGAGGCGCACCTGGCGATGGAACTGGTGGCGGCGTCGGGTCGGCTGATCGGGCTTGATCTGGTGGAAGTCAATCCCATTTTCGACGAACGGAATACCACTGCGCTCCTGGCGGTCGAGTTTGCGCTGTCGGCGATGGGGAAACAGATTTATTGAGCGGCGTTTATGACATTTTCGCGCAAATAAGTGCACTTTGATTAGTTGCATACCTTTTGTGTATTGAATGTAGAGAATCTTTGTTTCAGTTAAGATTCCTTCACCGTTTTGACGGAGCATTTTTGATCGTGGTTGTAACCATCTGTGATATTATTAACCGAGGTTGCAAGATGCCGTTCAGATTTACCGACAACGTGTCCGACGCGCCAATGAAGGCCGTCGCGCTGCCGCATCTCACGGCTCCGGAATCGCACTGCGAGAACTAGAGAGGGTGCAACCAGACGATCTCGCTCCTCCCGGAAACCCGTGTCGCGCATGCCATTGTTCATGGAGGCATGCTCTGGTTGGTTCACACCATCCGGTCGTCCCTTCAACCCAGGTCCGTGGCGACCGAATGCCGTGTGCTGTGCACGGAGTCTTCCACATGCCCGCCGTTCAACGGTGAGGTGATCGGGGAAGAGAGATGCGCTGGCTGATCAGGTACGATGGGAGCGACTCGCGGGAGGGTTTCTCAAGGGTGACGCAACGGCGCGAAGACACAGAGGCGTGTCGCATGATGTGCGGAACAGTGCGCCTTCGCGTCTTCGCGTTACACTTTTCGAGACATGCTCCAATCGCTGCGGCAGCGCGATCCGGGTTGGCGGCATCCCATTGATACGCCTGATGCACTTCCAGTTGGCAACAATCGACTAGATGCTAGAAAGGCGCCACATGGCTCAGATATTTGATCGGAGAGCCAATACGCTCGCCAGGGTGAGCATTTTTGCTGGCATTCCGCTGGTGCTGGCGATCCTCGGCGGGGTCTGGTGGCTGTTTGGCTGGTCGGACTGGCACCGTGACGTAGGTGTCGAGATTCCGCAGCCCGGCGGCGGGTTCAACCATCAATTGCACGTCGCGCTGGGCATGGATTGCCGATACTGCCATACGGCGGTCGAAGTCTCAGCCCATGCTAACGTCCCGCCAACCGAGACGTGTATGGGATGCCACTCGCAGATTATCAGTCGCAGCGAAAAAGTCGCCTTCGTCTGGCAGAGTTGGGAAACCGGGACCTCCATTCAGTGGAATAAAGTTCACGACCTCCCCGATTTCGTCTACTTCAACCATAGCATCCACGTCGCCAAGGGCGTCGGCTGTTCGACATGCCACGGGCGCATCGATCAGATGCGCGTGGTGTACAAGACGCAGCCGCTTTTCATGTCGTGGTGTCTGGACTGCCATCGCAACCCGGAGAAGTATGTCCGTCCGCGCGACGAAGTCTTCAACATGAGGTGGACGCCGCCCGCCAATCAACTGGAAGTCGGGCGACGCCTGGTTCAGGAATACGAGATTCGCTCGTCGTGGGAATTGACGAATTGCGCCATCTGCCACCGCTAGGAATTGAGCGTGACTATGAGCACCACTTCCCAGGATTTGAACGCGCTGCGCGCGCGTCTGGCACAAGCCGAAGGGCGTGAGTTCTGGCGCAGCCTCGATGAACTGGCTGAGACGCCGGAGTTCAACGAACTGCTGAAGCGCGAATTTCCGCGCGGCGCCGCTGAATGGCGCGACCCGGTGAGCCGGCGCAATTTCCTGAAACTCATGGGCGCGTCGCTGGCGCTCGCCGGTCTGTCGGGTTGTCAGTTCGCGCTCAAGCAACCGCAGGAAAAGATCGTTCCCTATGTGCGCCAGCCGGAGGAGATTATCCACGGCCGGCCCCTCTTCTTTGCCACCGCCGCAACATTCGCCGGCTTCGGCACGGGTCTGCTCGTCGAAAGCCACGAGGGCCGCCCGACGAAAATTGAGGGGAACCCTGATCATCCGGCGTCGCTCGGTTCGACCGACCTGCTCACCCAGGCGATGATCCTGACGATGTACGATCCGGATCGCTCCCAGGCGCCGACTAATGCCGGGCAGGAGGCGACGTGGGACGCCTTCGTCGCCGCAGCAACGGCGGCGGTGCAGGCACAGGCGGCGAAACAGGGCGCCGGGTTGCGCATCCTCTCCGGCGCGGTCACGTCGCCGACGCTGATTGCCCAGAAGAATCAACTGCTTGCGCAGTTCCCGCAGGCAAAATGGTATCAGTACGAGCCGGTCGGGCGCGATAACGCCAATGCCGGCGCGCGGTTGGCGTTTGGCGAGGATGTGCATACGATCTATCGCCTCGCTACGGCAAAGACGATTGTCGCGTTCGATGCCGACTTCACCGCTCCGTCGCCTGCCGGGGTGCGCATGGCGCGCGATCTCGCCGATGGACGCCGCATCCGCAAGGGGACGAAAGAGGTCAACCGGCTGTACCTCGCCGAAAGCACGCCGTCGATCACCGGTCTGCTCGCTGATCATCGCCTGCCGGTGCGCTCGTCGCAGATCGAGCATCTGGTGCGCGCGCTGGCGACTCTGGTCGGCGTGCCGAATGTGGCGCCCGGCGCTCCTCTCGGCGATGCCGAGAAGAAGTGGGTCGAGACCGCGGCGAAGGATTTGCAGGCGCACCGTGGGGAGTGCGTTGTGCTCATCGGCGAAAGCCAGCCGCCGGTCGTCCACGCGCTCGGTCATGCGATCAATGCGCAACTCGGCAATGCCGGCAAGACGGTGACGTACACCGAGCCGGTCGAGAGCGACCCGAACGGCGGCATGGCGGCGCTCAGCGCGCTGACCCAGGAAATGAACGCCGGGACGGTCGAGATGCTGCTGATGCTCGACAGTAACCCGGTGTACAATGCGCCCGCTGATATTCCGTTCGCCGAGGCGCTGGCAAAAGTTCCGCTCAGCATCCACGTTGGTCTCTACCGCGACGAGACTGCGCAAAAGAGCGTCTGGCACGTCAATGGCGCGCATTTCCTGGAAGCCTGGGGCGATGTGCGCGCCTTCGACGGTACGACGACGATTGTGCAGCCGCTGATCGCGCCGCTGTACAACGGCAAGTCGGCGATCGAAATCCTCAATGTGCTCCTCGGCAGGCCGCAAGAGACCGGGTATCAGACGCTGACCGCCTACTGGCAGACGCAGGACGCGAGCGGCAACTTCCGCGTCTTCTGGAATACGGCGCTGCACGATGGCGTGATTGCCAACACGCAGGCGCGCAGCCGCGACGTGACGCTCCAGCAGGGGTTTGCCAGCGCCGTGCCGGCGGCGCCAGCGCAGGGGCTGGAAATCGTGTTCCGCCCCGATCCGTCGCTGTGGGACGGCGCGCTTGCCAACAATGCCTGGTTGCAGGAGACCCCCAAGCCATACACCAAACTGACGTGGGATAATGTCGCTCTGATGAGCGTGCGCACCGCCGATGCGCTGCGGCTCAAGAACGGCGATGTGGTGCGGCTGACCTACCAGGGGCGCTCGGTGGATGCGCCGGTCTGGGTGCAGCCAGGGCACGCCGACGACTCGGTGACGGTGCATCTTGGTTTGGGGCGCACGGCTGCCGGGCGGGTCGGCAACAATGTCGGGTTCAACGCCTATCGCCTGCGCAGCAGCGCGACGCCGTGGTTTGGCGCCGGGTTGGAAGTGGCGAAGATTGGCGAGAACTATAAACTGGCGAGCACCCAGGGGCACTTCCTGATGGAAGGGCGCAAGAAGGACCTGGTGCGCTACGGCACGTTCAAGGAGTACGAAGAGAATGAGGAGTTCCTCCAGGTCGAGAAGAAGGAGCCGATCTCGCTGATCGGCGAGTATGAGTACAACGGCTACAAGTGGGGCATGTCGATCGACCTGAATGTGTGCAACTCGTGCAACGCCTGCGTGGTCGCCTGCCAGGCGGAAAACAACATTCCAGTGGTCGGCAAGGACGAAGTCTGGCTCGGGCGCGAAATGCACTGGATCCGCATCGACCAGTACTATGTCGGCGATGAGCACACCCCGAACGTCTACAACATGGTGATGCTCTGCCAGCAGTGCGAACACGCGCCGTGCGAGATCGTCTGTCCGGTGGCTGCCACGGTGCACGACGCCGAAGGGTTGAACAATATGGTGTACAACCGCTGCGTCGGGACGAAGTACTGCTCGAACAACTGCCCGTACAAGGTGCGCCGCTTTAACTTCTTGCAGTATCAGGATGTGCCGTATCGCTCGCCGATCGACGCTTCGACCGAGAACGACAGCATTCCGGTGCTGAAGATGATGCGCAACCCGGATGTGACGGTGCGCGCGCGCGGCGTGATGGAGAAGTGCTCGTTCTGCGTCCAGCGCATCAATGAAGCGCGCATCCAGGCGCGCACGGAAGATCGGCGCATCGCCGACGGCGAGATTGTGACGGCGTGCCAGCAGGTCTGCCCGACGCAGGCGATCATCTTCGGCGATCTGAATGATCCGCAGGCGCGGGTGGTGGCGCTGAAAGAACAACCGCTGAAGTACACCTCGCTCGATAAACTGAACACCAAACCACGAGTCAGCTATCTGGCGAAGATCAAGAATCTGAACCCTGACCTCGCAGAAGAAAAGAAGGCGTAATCGCGGCGAACGGCCAACGGCGGGAAACAGAAGCGTCTGTTCTCTCGTCCTGGATACACGGAGTAGCACATGGCTTCACAACCCGCGCAAAAATCGTCGTATGGCAAGATGCTCGAAGAGCTTCTGGGACCGAAGCAGACGTATGAGTCGGTGACCCGGACAATCGGTGACATCGTGCTGACGCCGATCAGGAAGACTCCCTGGGGCTGGCCCGTTGGTTTCGTCGTGGCGGCGCTGGGATTGCTGGTGTACCTCTTCTCGCTGGCGGTGCTCTTTACCGTCGGCGTTGGCGTGTGGGGCATCAACATCCCGGTAGCCTGGGGCTTCGACATTATCAACTTTGTGTGGTGGATCGGCATCGGGCACGCCGGAACGCTCATTTCCGCCATTCTGCTCCTCTTCCGGCAGGACTGGCGCACGTCGATCAACCGTGCCGCCGAAGCGATGACGATCTTCGCCGTTGCATGCGCTGGCATCTACCCGCTCGTGCATACCGGTCGCCCCTGGCTCGACTACTGGATGCTCCCCTACCCCGGCACGCTGGGGATGTGGCCGCAGTTCCGCAGCGCGCTCGAATGGGACGTCTTCGCCATTTCGACCTATGCGACCGTCTCGATCCTGTTCTGGTACCTCGGTCTGATTCCCGACCTGGCATCGCTGCGCGACCGGGCGACGAATAAGTGGGTCAGGATTTTCTATGGCTTTCTGTCGCTTGGCTGGCGCGGCGGTGCGCGCGACTGGAACCGCTATGAGGTGGCATCGCTCATCCTTGCCGGGCTTTCGACGCCGCTGGTGCTCTCGGTGCACAGCATCATCAGCCTCGACTTCGCCATTTCGCAGTTGCCCGGCTGGCACGTGACGGTCTTCCCGCCCTACTTCGTGGCTGGCGCCGTGTACTGCGGCTTTGCGATGGTGATCCTGCTGCTGGTGCCGATGCGCCGCTGGTACAAACTGCACGATCTGATCACGATCAAGCACTTCGACCTGATGGGCAAGGTGATGCTGGCATCGGGCCTTGTCGTGGCATACGGCTATTTCGCCGAGATATTCTACGCCTGGTACAGCGCGAATATCTATGAGTACTTTCTCATTACAAATCGTACAATGGGACCGTATGCCTGGAGCTACTGGTCGCTGATTGTGCTGAATGTCGCCATTCCGCAACTGTTGTGGTTCAAGCGCTTCCGGGTCAGCCTGCCGTGGTTGTTCTTCATCTCGATCTGCATTAACATTGGCATGTGGTTCGAGCGCTGGGTGATCATCGTGCTCAGCCTGCACCGTGATTTCCTGCCGTCGTCGTGGGGGTACTACACACCGAGCATCTGGGATATTTCGCTGTACGCCGGGTCCTTCGGCTGGTTCTTCTTCCTCTTCTTCCTGTTTATCCGGTTGCTGCCCGCCATTTCGATCTTCGAGGTGCGCGACCTGGTGCATAGGACCGAAACCGAAAAATCGCTGGCTCATGGCGGCAGTGCCGGACATCACTAGGGAGGCGTTGGAATGTTGAAGCGAAATGCAGCACAGGCAAAAGCGCCGAAGGTTTCGACTGAGCCGACCCTGTATGGGTTGATGGCTGAGTTCGATGATGCCGAGGCGTTGCTGGCGGCAGCGGAGAAAACCCGCGATGCCGGGTACAAAAAGTTCGAGGCGTATACGCCCATGCCCATCCACGGACTGGACGAAGCTGTCGGGTATCGCGGCACGCGCCTGCCGTGGGTGATCTTTGGCGCGGGTTTGCTTGGCGCGTCCGGCATGTTCGCCCTGCAAACGTGGATCAACCTGGTGGAGTACCCGATGAATATCGGCGGCCGCCCGCTCTTCAGTTGGCCCGCGTTCATCCCGGCGACGTTCGAGGGCATGGTGCTGTTGTCGGCGTTTGCTGCGGTCTTCGGAATGATCGCGGCGTGCGGTTTGCCGCGACCGTACCACCCGGTGTTTAATGCGCCCAATTTCGAGCGCGCGTCGGTCGACCGCTTCTTCCTGTGCATCGAAGCCGCCGACCCCAAGTTCGAACTGAAGCGGACGCGCCAGTTTCTGGAGAGCCTTGAGCCGCTGGCGGTCTCGACCGTAGATAACTAGGGGAGCTGCAATGCTGAACCTGCGACAATGCCGCCGTCCAGGGGCGCTGATCGGACGGATGATTCGAGCGGGGTGGTTGGTTGCCATCGCGCTGTTGATGACCGCCTGCCACCTGGAGATGTACGACCAGGCGAAGTATAACCCGCAAGCGGCAAGTAACCTCTTTGCCAGCGGCGCTGCGGCGCGCCCGCTGGTGGACCACACCGTGGCGCGCGGCCGCCTGCGGATCGATGCAACCAGCACCGGGCGCGTCGATGGCGATCCGAATGGCGCCTATGTGACGACGATCCCGATCCAGATTTCACCGGAGTTGCTGGCGCGCGGCGAACAACGCTACCGCATCTACTGCGCAGTCTGTCACGGCGCCAATGGCAACGGTCGCGGTCAGGTCGGCGTGCTGCTCAACCCGCGCCCGCCGTCGTTCTACGACCAGCGCCTGCTCGATATGCCCGATGGTGAATACTACGATGTGCTGGTCAACGGCAGGGGAACCATGTATGCCTATGGCTATCGCATCCAGAGCATCAGCGACCGCTGGGCGATTGTGGCGCACATCCGTGAGTTGCAGAAGAATCCGCCACAGCAGAATTAGGGGTTAGAGATCGGACACTGGCCCGATATCGAGAGCGTGCTCTCGTCCGAAAGGGATGACCATGATCGCACAAGAGCCTGCTGCGCTTCGTCCGGCGCTGGGGCGCCTTCAGCAAGTAGCACTGATTGTCGGCGGCGTTGCAATGCTGCTGGCGGTGGCCGGGGCGTTTCTGGGGGCGGCGCAGTTCTTTCATTCCTACATCTTCGCCTACTTCTTCTGGATAGCTCTGTCGCTCGGCGGGCTGCTGGTGCTGATGATCAACCACATCACGCAGGGTGTGTGGGGGTTGATGCTGCGGCGCCTGCTGGAGGCGGCAGCGCTTACCCTGCCGCTGATGGCGATCCTGTTCCTGCCGATTGCGGCGGAAACATTGATGGGGACGCACTACCTCTTCCCCTGGACGAACCCGGAAGTAGTGGCGAATGATGAAGTCGTGGCGCTGAAGACGCCCTATCTGAATGTGCCCTTCTTCCTGGCGCGCGCGGTGATCTATTTTGCGCTGTTCATCGGGATGGCGTACCTGCTGCGGCAATGGTCGCTCGAAGAGGACGCGAAAGGGTTCAGCGACGATCTGCGCGGTCGCTTCCAGCGCCTGAGCGGTCCTGGCATTGTCGTGCTGGTAATGGCGTGGACGTTCGCCTCCACCGACTGGGGGATGTCGCTCGAGCCGGAATGGTTCTCGTCGATGTATCCGGTGACCTACATCGCCAGTATGCTGATCCTGACCTTTGGCGGGGGCATTATCGCGCTGGCGGCGCTCAAGTCGCGCAACCTGCTGCCGTTCGGCATTCCAACCGACCGCCTGCACGACCTGGGCAAGTTCCTGTTCGCGTTTGTGGCGGTCTGGGCGTATGTCAATTTCTCCGAGTACCTGATCATCTGGTCGGGGAATGTGCCGGAATTGACGCCGTGGCACGGGCATCGCTCGGCAGGCGGGTGGGAGATCCTGGGGATTGCGATGATCTTCGGGCACTTCCTGCTGCCGTTCATGCTGCTGTTGAGCCGCTTCGCCAAGCGCCGACTGGCAAACCTGACGGCGATTGCAATCTATCTGTACATTATCGAGATCGTCTGGTATTTCTGGAAGATTATGCCCGCGTTCCACCCCGATGGGTTCCATATCCACTGGCTCGATCTGGTGACGCTGATTGCCATCGGCGGGTTGTGGCTGGGGGTGTTCGCCTGGAACCTGCAACGCGCGCCGTTGCTGGCGCCGAACGATTATCGCCTTCCGCTGCTGCGCCGCCAGGAGGCCGGGGGGCATGGGCACGGGCATCACGGCAAGGCGACGGCGGAACATCATTAGGTCTTATTGGATATTCAACGCATTATAGAGGGGCGCCTGGCTGCGAGGCGCCCCTTCTTGTGTTATGCG
>DAOTWI010000177.1:0-2889 GCA_034436075.1 Roseiflexus sp. | reverse complement strand
TTGCGCGGTGCGGCGCAGCGCCAGGCAACGACGGCGCAGCGCCTCCTGCGCCAGGGCTTTCCATCGATCGCTGCCGATGATGCTGTCGATATCTACCATCCTGGCTATACGCTGCGGGTCTCGATGCTGGGGCGCTTCCGCATCTTCCGCGGCGCGCACGAGATTCAGGCGCGCGAGTGGCAGCGCGAGAAGGCGCGGCAGTTGTTGCAACTGTTGCTGACCTACCGCGGCATGTGGTTGCAGCGTGAACAGATCTGCGCCTGGCTCTGGCCCGATAGCGAGCCGGCAGCCGCCGAACGGCAGTTCAAGGTGACGCTCAATGCGCTCAATAATGTGCTGGAACCGCGCCGCCCGCCGCGCGTCGCGCCGTTCTTCATCCGGCGGCAGGGGCTGGCGTACAGTTTTGCGCCGTCCTACGGCTGCTGGATCGATGTGGACGAGTTCGAACTGCGCACGGCTGGCGCGCCGGGACGTGACCCGGAAGTCGAGATTCGCAGCCGCCGCACGGCGTTCCAGTTGTACCGCGGCGACTACCTCGCCGAGGCGCTGTACGACCCCTGGACGCTCGAAGAACGCGAGCGGCTGCTGGCGCGCCATCTGGCATCAACCGCGACCCTCGCCAGGTTGCTGGTGGATCGCGGCGAGTTCGACGAAGCCATCGATCTGTGCGAACACATTATCCGTCGCGACCGTAGCTACGAGGAAGCCTACCAGACCCTGATGCGCGCCTATGCCCGTGCGGGGAGCCGTTCCCAGGCGCTGCGCGCCTATGCGCGCTGTGTTCAGGCGCTGGAGGACGAGATTGGCATCGAACCGCTCCCGGAGACGACCGACCTCTGTGAGCGGATCAAGCGGAACGAGGCGGTGTAGCGCGTGTGACCGTGTGCTCCAGCAGTTTGACGGCGGCGTAGATCGCGTCGATGTGCGGCGTCGGCACGTCCGCCAGCCTGCCAAGTTCAGCCACCGCCCCCACCAGCGCGTCCACTTCTGTTGCCCTGCCAGCCTCGATGTCCTGCAGCATCGAGGTTTTATGCGCTCCAACCTGTTCAGCCCCGGCGATGCGCTGGTCGATGGTGATGCCGAAGGTGACGCCCAGACGTTCAGCGACTGCCTGCCCTTCCTCCATCATGGCGACGATCAGCGCGCGCGCCTGCGGATGGCGGCAGATGTCGATCAACGTGGCGCGCGTCAGCGCGCTGACCGGGTTGAACGCCAGGTTGCCCCACAGTTTGATCCAGATGTCGGTGCGAATGCGCGGGCGCACCGGCGCTTTCAAACCGGCGCGCGCCAGTATCTGTGACAGGCGCTGCACCCGCTCGCTGCGCGACCCGTCGAGTTCGCCGAGCGTAAACCGGTCGCCCTCGATATGGCGAATGATCCCCGGCGCATCCAGTTCGGTCGCCGGGTAGACGACGCACCCGATGATGCGTTCAGTCTCGATGTTCGCGGCAATGACGCCATCGGGATCGACCGACTCGATGCGCCGACCCTCGAACGGTCCGCCGTGGCGCTGAAAATACCACCAGGGAATGCCATTCTGCGCCGGAACGACGATCGTTTCGTCGTGGAACAATGGGCGAAGCGTGGGCGCAACCGCTGGCAACTGGTGCGCTTTGACGGCGACAATCACAACGTCGTGTGCGCCGGCGACGGATGGGTCGTCGGTTGCCAGCGCGGGATGGGCGTTCAGCGTGGTTCCATCGGACTCGATCAGCGTGACGCCGCGTTCGCGAATGGCAGCCAGATTCGCGCCGCGAGCAATCAGCGTCACCGGTTCACCCGCGTGCGCCAGCCGCGCCCCCAGATACCCGCCGATCGAACCTGCGCCAAAGATGCAGATCTTCATTGCGCTCTCCCCGATGATTCATCGGTCAGTCCCAGCAGTTTTGCCATATTGATCCGCTGCAATTTCCCGGTTGCGCCGCGTGGAATCTCCGGCAGAATGTGGATGACGCGCGGCACTTTGAAATCCGCCAGCAACGCGGCGCAGTGCTCGCGCAGTTCACGCTCGGTTGCTTCGGCGCGCAGCACCACGGCGGCGTGCACCTCCTCGCCGAGCGTCCGATGTGGCGCGGCGAACGCGACCGCTTCCGCCACCGCCGGATGCCGGAGCAGCACATCGTCGATTTCGAGCGGCGAAATCTTTTCGCCGCCACGGTTGATCAATTCCTTCAGGCGACCCGTCAGCCACAGATACCCCTGTTCATCGATCCGCCCCTGGTCGCCAGTGCGGAACCAGCCGTTCGTAAATGCGGCGGCAGTGGCTTCGGGGTTATTCTCATAGCCATCGAACACGCTCGGTCCCCGCACTGCCACCTCGCCGCGTTCGCCGCGCGGCAGTTCAGCGCCATGGTCGTCGAGGATCGTCACCTCGACACCGAAGCCATACCCGACGGAACCGGCATAGTGCGGCAGCGGCGGCAGCGGATTGGTCGTCATCTGGTGGCTCGCTTCGGTCATGCCGTAGGACTCGATCACCGGCGCCTGAAACGTTGCTTCAAGTTGCTCCAGAACGACCGGCGGCAGCGGTGCGCTGCTGGAGCGAATGAAGCGCAGCGGCACGGCGCGAATCGCGGCCGTCTGGCGTTCGGCGCGCGCCAGCAGCATCTGGTGCATCGTCGGCACCGCCGAGAACCACGTCGGGCGAAACGCCGTCAGCCATCCCCAGAAGCGCATGGCATCGAAACCGGGGGGAATGACAACTGACCCGCCGGAGGCGAGCGGCGCAAGCAGCGTAGCGACAATACCGTGGATATGGAAGAGGGGCATCACGCACAACGCCCGATCATCAGGCGTCAACTGGTACGCGCCGACGATATTGCGCGCCGAGGCGACCAGATTGCGCTGGCGCAACGGCACGCGCTTGGGGCGGCTGGTGGTGCCGCTGGT